>CAYJLU010000057.1:0-10201 GCA_964371395.1 uncultured Rikenellaceae bacterium
TCGCCTACGGCTCACTCCTTTTCATTACTCTAGTACAATGCACAAATCCGTGTGCAAAATGACTCCGAACTCAATAAAGCAAAAACCACCTCAAGCTCACCTAACTAATCCTAAGCATTCTTAAAATATGCAGATGGATTAAGCTTATGCTGAGCAAATCTATGCAATCTATCTATCTTCTCCTTTGCCTCCTTTGATACCTCTTGATTGGTCGCTACACGATATACCTCTTCATAAGTGACTCCAAGCCTCTGTTCATCGGTCGAACCACTAAGCCCATCAGCTGGTGCTTTATGAATAATATTTGGGAAATATCCAAGCTCATCACCAACTTGTAACACCTCGTGCACCCATAAATCCCTCAATAAGTTTAAATCGTGCGCACCATCACCCCACTTCGTGAAGTAACCTACATAACACTCCGCCGCATTACCTGTGCCCACAACACACGCTTTTGCTTCTTGGCTCTGCGAAAGTGTCTGAGCAACAGCATATAGTGTAGTCATACGTAATCGTGGCGAGATATTAATCTTTGCCTCAGAAGTTGGCTCAACAATCTGCTCGGAAATCTCATCAATAAGTGCACCATATGCCGTACCTATATTAATAGTCGTATGATTAATACCTAGCTCATTGACAACCTGCAAAGAATCGGCAATGTCACTCTGCACACCATTTGGCATAAGTACCCCAAATACATTCTCCTTGCCAATAGCGTGCACTAAAACTGCTGCTACTACTGCACTATCCTTTCCTCCCGAAATTCCAATTACTGCGGTTTTACGATCATTTACAGCGAACCACTCCTTGGTCCACTCAATTAATTTTTCTGATAATTTCATAGTAAATAAAAATTTGAAAATTATAAAAAGGCGTGACTAACACTGTGTTAATCACGCTCAATAGTTAGATTTAATAGATTTCTTTACACCGTTACATTAATTGACGCACAATCTTAACAGTTGTAATAGAATCTTGAATCACCTCAAAGCCACTAATTGCATTAACCACCTCATAGGTAATCTCTACATTACCTGCATATACGGTATCAATATATTGTAGTGCTTCTTTGTAATCGATTTTCTCAACAATTGGCAGAAGTCGGTTAAATTCAGCCATTATCATATTATATATGTTAGTATCTGCATCAATTGGATCTTTACCTACATACTGGAACTCCTCATTTGTCAAAAGATTGTTATTGAGGAAATAGCGTCCTAGCATCGTATCGACATATAGCTGCGCATCGTTCAGGTCAATCTTATCACCATAGTTCGGATTCAGAAAGGTAGTATCCGAGAGTTTAGTAATCGGTCTAAAGCGATATACAGAGCTATATGTGTACTCTGAGCTGCCAGTAGTATCGCACGAAGATAGTGTTATTGACAGAATTGTAAATAGAGCAATAAGTGTTCTTTTCATCTCTTTGATTATATAAATTTATATTAGGTCACAAATATAGAAAATATATTTAAATAAAAATAGGGAGCACTAATAATATTTTACTGTACTCCCTATTTATTAAAATCTCGTCTTGCGATACTTTTTACCTCATAAACAGTAATTCTCTATATTTTGGTAGTGGCCAAATCTCGTTATCAACGATAAGTTCCAACTTATCGATGTGGAAACGAATCTCCTCTAACATTGGAGCTACCGTATCGTGGTAAGCGATAGATTTCTCACGCTCACTCTCAATAATATTTGCAGCCTTACGTGCATCTACCATTGTGTCTACTCCCTCTCTAATTGCATTGATATGCATAGAGATCTTCTCGATAAGCATCTTATCACGCCCTGCAATACTATCAACTAGTTCGTCGGTTTTATAGAGTCGTAGTACCTTCTCAACCTTATCGAGTAGTTGTGCTTGGTAGCGTGAGGCAACTGGCAGAATATGGTTCATAGCAAGATCTCCCATTACACGAGCCTCGATCTGAATCTTCTTGGTGTATGTCTCCCAACAAACCTCCACACGAGCGTGAATTTCAGCTGGTGTCATAATCTTAGTTCTCTCAAATAGTTCAACTGATGAGGCACTAAGCATTCTATCGAAGATAAGTGGCACTGAACTCTCGCAGTCGAGACCTCTTGCTTCAGCTTCAACCTTCCACTCATCGCTGTAACCATTGCCGTCGAAGTGAATTGGTAGACTCTCCTTGATATACTTTTTAAGAAGTTCGATAACTGCAATTTCAAATGTTTTGCCTTGGGCAATACTCTGGTCTAACTCTACTTTAAATGCAGTTAATTGTTCTGCCACCGCAGCGTTGATTACCGTTAATGTACCACCACAGTTTGCGAGTGAACCAACGGCTCTGAATTCAAAACGGTTACCAGTAAATGCAAATGGAGAAGTTCTGTTTCTATCCGTATTATCAATAAATATCTCAGGAATATGTGAAATACCAGTAAGGAACTTTTGTTTAGCATCCATAACAATAGTATCATCTTGACTTTCGTCTATAAGATTGTCTAGTACCTCTGAAAGTTGACGACCAAGGAAGACTGAGATAATCGCAGGTGGAGCTTCATTTGCACCAAGTCTATGAGCATTAGTTGCACTGCTAATTGATGCCTTAAGAAGACCATTGTGGCGATGTACTGCAACTAGAGTGTTTACTAAGAAAGTTAGGAACAGTAGGTTTGATTTCTCGTCTTTGCCTGGCGAGTAAAGGTTAACACCAGTCGAAGTACCAAGCGACCAGTTGTTATGTTTACCCGAACCATTAATGCCTGCAAAAGGCTTCTCGTGTAGTACGATTCTAAAGGAGTGCTTTCTAGCTAGCTTCTTCATAACACTCATCAGCAGTAGGTTATGGTCGTTAGCAAGGTTTGCCTCTTCAAAAATTGGAGCAAGCTCAAACTGCCCCGGAGCTACCTCATTATGACGAGTCTTAGCTGGGATACCAAGCTCAAGACAGGCATACTCTAGATCCCTCATATATGCTACCACTCTAGTTGGAATAGAGCCAAAGTAGTGGTCATCTAGCTGTTGATTCTTTGAGCTTTCGTGCCCCATAAGCGTACGTCCTGTAAGCATAAGGTCAGGACGAGCAGCCCATAATCCTTCGTCAACAAGGAAATACTCCTGCTCCCAGCCTAGATATGTAGTTACCTTTGAAATCTTCGGATCGAAGTACTGACATATAGCAGTAGCTGCCTTATCGATTGAATCAATAGAACGAAGTAGTGGAGTCTTATAATCTAGAGCTTCTCCCGTGTATGAGATAAAGATTGTAGGGATACAAAGCGTTTGATTAATTATAAAGGCTGGTGATGTAGGGTCCCAAGCCGAGTATCCTCTAGCCTCGAATGTAGAACGAGTACCTCCATTCGGAAATGAAGAGGCATCACCCTCTTGCTGCATAAGTAACTTCCCAGAGAACTCCTCTACAATACCTCCGTGACCATCGTGCTCTATAAATGCGTCGTGTTTCTCTGCTGTTCCTCCAGTGAGTGGCTGGAACCAGTGTGTATAGTGTGTTGCACCGTTTTCCATTGCCCACTGCTTCATACCCACTGCTACTGCATCTGCTATTGTACGGCTAAGTCTTGTATGGTTTCCGATAATATCCTGAAGTGAATCGAAAACACTCTTTGGCAGATACTTACGCATCTTCTCCTGATTAAACACCTTAGAGGCATAGTAGTCTGAAGGTCTAGGAGCTGGTGCTTCTACTTCTAAGGCTTTTCTTGAAATGGCAGCCTCTACCATCTTAAAACGAAGATTACTCATTTTTCTTTAGTCTTAATGTTTGGTACTATAATTAAAAAAGGGCACTGTGAAAGTGCCCCGGTTTATCTCATAACTTTTAGAAGAATCTATATCTTTGGTCAACAATATCGCTTCTCTCTAGCATAACATTACTTACGTTATTAAAGAGATTTTGTTGGATCTCTGCCGATAGTCTTTCTCGAATCATCTCCTCTGAGACTGGATTGCTAATCACCTCGCTTACCTCTACAAGGTAAACCGCTGTCTTTCCTTTTATAGGTTTAGATGTCTGACCTGCCTTTAGTGCCGCTACACCACCTGCAAATGATGGGTCGAAACCTATCTCTGGTGCTATATATGTAGTGAAACTTACATCCTGACCGTCGATTACCTCAAGTCCGTTTGCTGCGGCAGCTTGCTCAACAGTACCTGTTAGTTTATCTGCAAGTAGGTCAGCTTTCTTCTCATTTCTAACCACTGTCTCGATTTGTGACTGTACTTCCTCAAGAGGTGCTACGCCTTGCTCTGACACCTTAGATAGAGTAGCTACTATGAATGAGTTACCAAACTCCATAACATCGCTCTTATCAGATGGTGAAACGTTGTATGCCCATCTAACTACTTCACGAGAATCTTCGTATCCCGGTAGGTCTCTTTGTGAAGGCGAAAGAGTAGCATTTCTTACTGAAAGCAGGCTATCTTGAGCTGCTTTATTGAAGTTGCTTTGGCTAGCAAAGTTTGAAGCCTTATTAAATGCGATAGATCGAGTATTCTCGCTTGGCTCCACTGTGTACTTAATAGTGGCTAACTGCACTTTTTCGTTAAGGTTCTTAACTTCGTTAACTTTGAGAATGTGTAGAGAAGTAGGAAGTACTACTAACTCAACATCTCCCCTTTTCATATTCAATAGAGCTTCGCTCATCTGTGCGTAAACAGCCTGTGGGTCAAGAGTTCCAATTTCACCACCCTTAGTTGAGGTTGATTGATCCTCTGAGAATTCCTCAGCAAGTGCCTCATACTTTGATGGGTCAGCCTCTATAACCTTCACGAGGCTATCAGCTAGCTCTCTACGGTCAAGCCCAAGTAGGATATGTGATATATTCATACTATCAGCCACCATCTTCTTGTCCGAGATCTTAGCAAGTACATACTCATCACTTGCAATTTCAGGAGCATAAATTGAGTCAGCTGATGCAGAGAATGCAAATAGCCCTAGGTCTCCCCTTAACTCACCCTCTTTATAGTATTTAGCATCGAATGCCTCTTGTGAGTTTAGTCTTGCAAATTGCTTTGGATCTGCTGCTACTTCAAACTCATCTTTTAGAGAAGACATATATTTTGCAGCCTCAGCATAGTCACGCGCTGAAGGTAAAGCCTCGAATACAACATAGTTAATCGTGCGAGATTCTGGACGCTCGTAGCTATTTAGATTCTTGTTGTAGTAGTCCTTGATTTCACTAGCGTTGATTTGGATAGTGCTATCAGCCACCGATGATAGTTTTTCTGCTACCATCTTGATATTGAATGTTGCACCTTCGATTCCTGATTGGAATTTAGCGTGTTGTGATGTGATATACGCACCATTCTCAACTAACACTCTAAATTTATTCTCCTGTGTTTGGTTATGCACTTCGTCTTGAAGGTTGCTCCAGAATAGTTGCAGTCTACCTGATGGGTCTTGGTTAACGTTAGCCACAAAGCTACGTACCTCCGCAGCATCAAAAACTCCAGTCTCTGGATTTCTGAATATCTGCTGAATCATTGGCGATGCGTTATCACCAGTTAGAAGGTCTGTCATTTCCTCAAGCCCTACTGTAACACCCACTTCGTTAAGCTCAGGAGTTGTAGCGTATCTCATTACAAGTTGTTGCCACGCTTGACGTTGAATCATCTCGCTTTGTGCCGCAGAGATAGTCTCCGAGCGTGATGTTACCTTCTGCACCTCGGTAAGTGTATTTACTTGTTCTTGGTACTGTTGTGCTGTAATTGTTGTTCCGTTGATCTCACCAACGTTCTGTCCGCCACCAAATAGTGTGCTACCAGAAGTTAGAAGGTCACCAAGAATAAAGGCTAATAGTGATATACCGATAACTACTGCTACGATAATACCGCCTTTGTTTCTTAAAGTCTGCAAAGATGCCATAATTTACTTTTATATGTTTGGTTTATTGATTATTAATTCTTTGAATATCACTTTAACTATGATTATTTAATCCACAAAAGTAATGATTTTTTACAAAATTTTACATTTTTTTGCACTTTTTTTACTCTATAAACCCAAATTTTATTTAACTGTACTCTATTTTGGAGATTCAGTGTCTGGGTTATAATACTTTTTTGTAGTTCTCGATTACCACTGAATTATCTAGAAAAATAGATCACGTTCGCCCTGCTTTATTCTATTGAGTTGTCGTATGGTTGGTTCGGGATGGCTGAGTTTTGCTATCTCACGTTCAATGAGTGCATAGCCCTGAGATTTTGTTATACTATCAGGACAATCCTCTAGATACTCGGCAAAGGATAATATTGCGTTTGGCGAACATAACTCCTTGATATGACCATCCACGGAAAACTCCATAAAGTGTTCACCAGTACGCCCCTTTCGGTAGCAAGCAGTACAAAACGAGGGGATACGCTCCTGCTTTACCAACTCCGTGATTATCTCGTGCAGGGATCTATCATCAGTGATCGAAAATTGAGCTGCTCCTTGCCACTGGTTCTCTTCGCTATACCCGCCCACCTCGATTACAGTTCCGCCATCGATCTGAGATACGCCATACTCGATAGCTCTATCACGTAGCTCGGCACTCTCTCTGGCTGTGAGTATCAGACCTGCATAGGGAATCGCAAGACGTAGAACGGCAATTGCAAAGATAAAATTTTCGTCCGATATTGGAGATTCTGCTGGAGTAGCACCAACAGCTTGGGTAATCCTTGGGAAGGATATAGTGTGTGGACCCACACCAAAACACGCCTCAAGGTGGTTTGTATGGCGGATTAATGCCATAATTTCCTGTTCCCAACTACTATTAAGCCCAAAGAGCACTCCTAGTCCAACATCGTCAATACCCGCCTCCATAGCTCTATCTAGCGAAGTTAGTCGCCAGTTATAGTCAGATTTCATACCGCCTAAGTGGTGTCTCTTATATACCTCAGGGTTGTAGCTCTCCTGAAATATCTGATAGGTACCGATTCCAGACTCTGCAACAACTCTAAAACCCTCTACACCCAGAGGAGCTGCATTGATATTAACCCTGCGAATCTTACCAGATAAGTACACCTCCTTAACACTCTGCGCAATATAATGTGCCGAGTATTTAGGGTGCTCACCGTAGACTAGTATCAGACGTTTATGCCCTTGACCACTGAGTGTATCGACCTCTTGGTTTAACTCCTGAGTAGTTAATGTCTTTCGGCTTGTGAGTGTATTATCTGCGGCAAAGGAGCAGTAGTTGCATAGATTGGAGCAAAGATTTCCGACATATAGTGGAGCAAATAGCACTATTCTATTACCATAGACCTCCTGCTTTAATCTCGATGCAGCCTTCATAATCTCGCCTCGCATAGCCTTATCACTACGTAGAAGTAATGCTGTTTGCGCCATCGAGAGCCTCTTTTTAGCCAGTGCACACTCTATCACCTCTCTCACTTCTCTTTCACTTGGTGACACTTCTAAGAACGAGTCTATCTCATCAATATCTATAAAGGGAACGCCCTTTTGGTCAATTATTTTGTAACTTTGTGGATTAAATATCATAACTTTGTGGGGTAAGAAGCTCTATATTTAATGCTTCTTACCTGCGAAGTTAAACATTTTTGAGATATTTACACAATGAAAGATATTATTAGAGGCAGTTTCCGTAGTAACTTCGGAGTATTAATGGCGGTAGTCGGCTCAGCGGTGGGTCTAGGCAATATTTGGCGGTTCCCCTTTCTTGTAGGCGAGAATGGTGGAGCAGCCTTTATTATTATATACTTTGGGCTGGTTCTATTGGTTGGTATTCCTTTGATTCTTGCAGAGTTTATTATCGGTAAGAGTGGAGGTGGAGCACCTATTCGTTCGATGAAAGTTCTTACCACTGACAACCCTAAACTCAAACCGTGGCAACTCATAGGCTATATTTCGGTATTGGTTGGAACGTTGCTTCTGAGCTTCTACTTCGTAGTCTCTGGTTGGGTGCTTGAGAGTCTTGTACAGAGTATCACTACTGGATTTTCGGGACTTAGCCCCGAACAAATACGAACTAACTTCAATGAGTTTACAAGCTCACCTATTGAGTCAATAGCATATAGCCTAGGATTTATTATAATCTGTATGTTGATAGTTGGACGAGGAATTGAAAAGGGAGTTGAAAGGTGGAATAAAATTCTGATTCCTAGCCTTATAATCATACTCATTGCACTTAGCATTAACTCCACCACACTTAGTGGATGGGACGAGGCAGTGGAGTTTCTATTTCATCCCGACTGGAGCAAGGTGACCGTTCATACATTTTTCGACGCACTAGGACAGGTATTCTTTACTCTCTCAATCGGTATGGGGATAATGATTACTTACGCATCATATGTTAAGCGAGAAGAGAATATGCTAGCTAGTAAACTCACGGCATCCGTTATAGATACATCGGTTGCTATTATTGCTGGAGTTGTAATATTTCCTGCGGTCTTCACCTATGGAGTAGAGGCAAGCGAAGGGCCGTCGTTAGTATTTATAACTCTACCAAATATCTTTGCGCAGATGCCAATGGGATGGCCTCTATCGGTGGCATTCTTCTCAATGCTACTTATTGCGGCTATAACCTCGGCAGTATCTTTGCTTGAGCTAATTGTAACTACATTTATCGAGCAGTTTGGATTGAGTCGCCGTAGGGCAAACCTTACAGTGGGTATAATGATGGTAGCACTCGCATCGCTATGCGCCTCTTCAACAGCTATTTTCAACCTCTTTGACAGCTCTACGGCAAAGGTACTAATGCCACTATGTGGAATTCTAACTGCAATATTTGTGGGTTGGGTATTCGATAGATATAGAGCTAGAAGTATCTTTACTTCACAGGAGCGATACGCCGTACAGGCGTACCCCGTAACTATATTTATTATCAGGTATATTGCACCACTGGCTATCTCCATAATATTTCTTAATGGTATAGGTTTAATTTAGATATGATTTTTTTAGTTCAAAAAAAATGGAAAGTAAGTTTTTAAATTATATAGATGAGCATAGGCTTATTATGGGTGATGATAGAGTATTAGCTTGTGTTAGCGGAGGGGTGGACTCAATGACACTACTTACGCTACTCTATCGCTTAATAGGTAAGGATAGATTAGTGGTTGCGCACTGTAACTTTATGCTCAGGGGTGAGCATAGCGAAGCAGAGACTGCAATGGTAAGGCGCACTTGCCATAGCCTGGGTATTGAACACGAGGTACGATATTTTGATACTAAGGCTATATGTGCTAGTAGCGGTGAGAGCGTGCAGATGGCAGCAAGAAGGGTTAGGTATGAATGGTTCGAGGAGGTAGCATCTAGGAATAAATGCTCTAGAATTGCAATAGCACACCATAGCGACGACTCGATTGAAACATTCTTTATAAACCTTATACGTGGAACGGGGCTTAGAGGGTTAACTGGTATTGGGCGTACTAGGGAGCGGATTATTCGCCCACTACTATTTGCCTCTCGCTCGGATATTGAGAGTTATGCGCATAATAATAACGTTGAGTATATGACCGATAGCTCCAATTCAAACCAAGAGTACCTACGCTCAAGGCTACGCTATGACATACTACCACGAATCCAAAGCTCTGCGAATAGCTTTGATGGTACTATGGCAGACAATATAGAGCGGCTGAGTTCTGCACAACGATTTATCGACAGCCAAATCCAGAACTACATTACCAAATACACCGCCATAGATAGTGGAACTGTAACGATAAGTATCGAAGAGTTAAAGAGTTGCAGTGAGTGGCAATATATTCTCTATGAGATACTACGCCGATATGGCTTCAAGGGGGAGATTATCAAAGATATTGAGGTCGCAGAACACAGCGGTAAGACATTCTACTGTCAGTCACACCGAGCGGTGCTCAATCGAGGGAGCTTGATAGTTACTCAAAGACTTAGCGAGGAGTTCCAAGAGGAGGAGCTACAACGAGATGATAGTCGTATTGAGTGGATAGACCCGTGTTCGCTCTCTACGCTAGAGTGCCCTGCTAACGTTGCGCTACTTAGTGCCGATTCGCTACAATTTCCCCTTAGGATACGTCGCTGGAGGCAGGGGGATTGGTTTATGCCACTTGGGATGCAGTCGCACAAGAAGGTGAGCGATTTCTTGATAGATGCAAAGTTATCTCTTCTGGAGAAGGAACGTCAGGGTGTGCTAATTAGCGGTAGCGATACAATAGTATGGCTTGTGGGACAGCGCATAGACAACCGTTACAAACTAACCGAATCGACTCAATTGGCAGTAAGAATCACTCTGT
>CAYJLU010000058.1:0-10089 GCA_964371395.1 uncultured Rikenellaceae bacterium
ATTTTGTTTTTTGATTTTGGATTCGTTCGCCTGCGGCTCACTCCTTTTCATTACTCTAATACAATGCACAAATCCGTGTGTTGACACCGAGTAAGAAATGTCCTAAAATCTACTCTACAATATCTTCTTTCGTAACTCCTCTATCATATCATCTACCATCGCATCCAACGACCACTTTGGATTCCAACCCCACTGCTCCCTAGCTGCACTATCGTCCATACTATCAGGCCAACCATCTGAAATTGCATCCTTAACCGGGTCAACTTGATACTCCCAAGTAAAATCAGCAATGCGCTCCTTTATCTTATTAAATAACACCTCTGGCGAGAAACTCATAGCAGTAACATTATAACCATTGCGATGGATTAACCTCTCTGAATCAGCCTCCATAAGGTCGTGAAGAGCATCAAGAGCATCAGGCATATACATCATATCCATATAACGGTCGGCAGGAATAGGACAGATAAACTTCTCTCCCCTTACCGCACTATAAAATACCTCTACGGCATAATCAGTAGTTCCACCGCCCGGCAAACTAGTATGCGAGATAATACCCGGGAATCGCACCGAACGTGCATCCACCCCAAAGCGAGTGTAGTAATAATTACCCATCAACTCACCCGTAACCTTACATACTCCATACATCGTAGTTGGGTGCATAATAGTATCCTGAGGTGTATTCTGCTTAGGTGCATCAGGACCAAATGCCCCAATTGAACTAGGTGTAAATACCTTACAACCATACTGACGTGCTACCTCTAACGAATTCATAAGTGCTCCCATATTAATATGCCAAGCCAAAGCAGGATCGTTCTCCCCCCTTGCCGATAGAAGCGCAACAAGATTGTATATTGTGTCAATATTATATTTATTGACAATAAGTGATAGAGCAGAGGCATCCATTGCATCTAGTACTATGGAGTTAGAATCTGTTGGATTAACCTGCAAGTCTGCAGCAATCACATTTTCATCGCCATAACGCTCTCTAAGATAAATTTTTAGCTCGGTACCAATCTGCCCGCCTGCGCCAATAATTAAAATTCTTTTCATTAATTTGATATGTATATTATTGTTTTGATTTATAATATTTCTGTTTGAATGTAAAAAAATATATAAAATCATTACTATTCATTACAAAATTAAAAATAAATTTATAACTTTGAAATAGAAAGAGCATATAGATTTAAAAAACTTTATAAAATTTAATTCAACAAACCCAAAAATGAAAGTAAAAGAACTAATGCAGCAACTAGCTGCGAAACACCCAGGTGAAAATGAATATCTTCAAGCAGTTGAAGAGGTACTTCTATCAGTAGAGGATATCTACAATCAGTATCCAGAGTTTGATGCACACAGTATCGCTGAGCGTATAGTTGAACCAGATCGCATCTTCACTTTCCGTGTGAGCTGGGTAGATGACAAAGGTAAGGTACAAACTAACCTTGGCTACCGAGTACAGTTCAATAATGCTATTGGCCCATACAAAGGAGGTCTTCGTTTCCACCCATCTGTGAACCTTTCAATTCTTAAGTTCCTAGGATTCGAGCAAATCTTCAAAAATGCACTTACAACACTACCTATGGGTGGTGGTAAAGGTGGTAGCGACTTCGCACCTAAAGGTAAGAGTGATGCCGAGGTAATGCGTTTCTGTCAAGCATTTATGATGGAACTATGGAGAGCTATTGGCCCACAAACTGATGTTCCTGCTGGTGACATTGGCGTTGGAGGTCGTGAGATCGGATACCTATATGGTATGTACAGAAAACTAGCTAGAGAGAACACAGGTGTTCTTACTGGTAAGGGTATGAGCTACGGTGGTTCACTTATCCGCCCAGAGGCTACTGGTTATGGTGCTATCTACTTCCTAAACTCTATGCTAGATGTTCTAGGTACTGACCTTAAGGGTAAGACTATCTCAGTTTCAGGTTTCGGTAACGTTGCTTGGGGTGCTGCGAAGAAGGCTCTGGAGTATGGTGGTAAGGTTGTTACAATCTCAGGACCTGATGGTTATATCTACGACGAGGCTGGACTTGACGAAGAAAAGATCGACTATCTACTAGAGCTTAGGGCTACTAACAACGATATTGTTGAGCCTTACGCTGAGAGATTCCCGGGTTCTAAGTTCTTCAAGGGCGAAAAACCTTGGTCGGTGAAGGTAGATATTGCACTTCCTTGCGCTACTCAAAATGAACTTAACGGTGACGATGCTAAGGCACTTATCGCTAATGGTGTAAAGGTGGTAGCAGAGGTATCGAATATGGGTTGTACTCCTGAGGCTATCGAGGCTCTTCTACACGCTAAGGTACTTTACGGACCGGGTAAGGCAGTAAACGCAGGTGGTGTTGCAACTTCTGGTCTTGAGATGACTCAAAACTCAATGAAGATGAACTGGACTGCTGAGGAGGTTGATGCTAAACTTCAACAGATTATGAGTTCAATCCACTCTGCTTGTGTTGAGTATGGTCGTGAGGGCGAATATGTGAACTATATGAAGGGTGCAAATATTGCAGGCTTTATGAAGGTTGCGCACTCAATGGTTGAGCAAGGCGTTATCTAGTTCCAAATACTGAAAAATACGTATAGAAAAAACCAAGGGTACTGACGAGTGAGTCACCCTTGGTTTTTTTTGCGCACCAATATAGCATCGCTAGATATTGAAGTATAAATGTAGGGGAGTCATACCATTTGGTATAACTCCCCTACTTCTTGATTATATAGAGTCAGCTATGCTCTAGTTTGAAGAGAAACGAACATAGCTCTGATACCTCCACTTTGCATTCTCTTCCGATGCTTTGAATAGCTCTTCAGCTTCGGCTGGGAACTGTTTTGCGAGTGAAGTATAACGTATCTCATTACCTAGGAATTCTTGGAATTTACTCCAGTCTGGCTCTTTACTATCGAGTGTGAATGGATTCTTACCTTCTGTCTCAACAGTTGGATTGAATCTCCACAGGTGCCAATAACCGCACTCCACCGCTCTCTTAGCTGTAAGTTGCGACACGCCCATACCACCCTTAATACCGTGATTAATACAAGGTGAGTATGCTATGATTAGCGATGGTCCATCGTATGCCTCAGCCTCCTTAATGGCATTGAGATACTGTGCGTGGTTCGCACCCATAGATACCTGCGCAACGTAAACATAGCCATAGCTCATTGCCATAACACCTAGATCCTTCTTACGGATACGCTTACCAGCCGAAGCAAACTTAGCAACAGCTCCAACAGGAGTAGCCTTAGATGATTGACCACCTGTATTAGAGTAGACCTCTGTATCCATCACCAGTACATTAACATTCTCGCCCGATGCAAGCACGTGGTCAAGACCACCGTATCCAATATCGTAAGCCCAGCCATCACCACCAAAGATCCACTGTGACTTTGCCACTAGGTGATCCTTCAGCTCTACGATGTTGCGACAAGCATCACAATCACAAGCCTCTGCCTGTGGTAGGATTTGTGCTGCGAGTTCACGAGTCTTCGTTCCATTTGCTCGGTTATCCAACCACTCTTGGAATAGTCCCTTAAGTTCAGCTGAGCAGCAAGTGCAGTTCGCAATAGCATCCTCCATAACAAGGGCAACACGCTCTCTTAGTTTCTCGCCACCGATGCGCATACCATAACCAAACTCTGCATTATCCTCAAATAGAGAGTTTGCCCACGCCGGACCTTGACCCTGCGCATTCTTACAGTATGGAGTAGACGGAGCAGAACCACCATATATTGACGAACAACCAGTAGCATTTGCAACCATCATTCTATCGCCGAATAACTGAGTGATAGCCTTGATGTATGGAGTCTCACCACAACCAGCACAAGCTCCTGAGAACTCAAATAGTGGTTGAGCAAACTGTAAGTTCTTAACCGATTTAGTCTTGTCAAGTACCTCCTTATACCCAACAGTGTGGTGTAGGTACTCCCACTTAGGCTCTTCTGTCGCTAGGTGGTCAGCAAGTGGCTCCATAACTAGTGCCTTAGCCTTAGGAGCTGGACATACCTGAGCACAATTACCACAACCTGTACAGTCTAGTGGTGATACCTGAATCTTAAATTTGTACTCCTTAAGTGCGCCATTACCCTGAACAAACTCTGTTCCTTGAGGAGCTGCCTCTGCCTCAGCCTCTGTTGCAAGGAATGGACGGATAGCGGCGTGAGGACACACATAAGCACATTGATTACACTGAATACAGCTCTCAGGCTTCCACGCTGGAATATCTGCGGCAATACCACGTTTCTCAAATGCTGATGTACCATTCTCCCACGTACCATCCTCTCGTCCAACGAATGTAGATACTGGTAGAGAGTCTCCATCCAAACCATTGATTGGTTCGACTACATTGGTTATAAATTCAGGTTTAGAACTATCTACAACCACTTGATCAGCACCAAGGTTTGCCCACTGGGCTTTAACCTCTATTTTCTCCACAACTGCTCCTCTATCAACAGCTGCATTATTCATATTTACGATAGCCTCGCCCTTATTGCCATAAGATTTTTTAATAGCTGTCTTCATCTGCTCCACAGCTAGATCGTAAGGGATTACCTCGGCTAGTTTAAAGAATGCAGACTGCATAATAGTATTTGTACGATTACCAAGTCCTAGCTCCGATGCAATCTTAGTTGCATTAATCTGATAGAAGTTGATATTATGCTCTGCCATATACCTCTTCATAGAGTTTGGAAGGTGCGATTCTACCTCCTCAGCACTCCAAATAGAGTTAAGAAGGAATGTTCCACCATCCTTTAGACCCTTCAATAGATCATACTTACCAAGGTACGAAGGTACGTGACACGCCACAAAGTCAGGAGTACCAACTAGGTATGTCGAACGAATTGGAGAGTCTCCGAAGCGTAGGTGTGACGAGGTATAGCCTCCCGATTTCTTAGAGTCGTACGAGAAGTATGCTTGGCAATATTTCTGTGTATTATCACCAATAATCTTAATAGAGTTCTTATTAGCACCAACTGTTCCATCGGCTCCAAGTCCAATGAAGCGAGCCTCGAATGTACCCTTAGCACCTGCCGAAAACTCCTTACCTACTGGTAATGACTTAAAGGTAACGTCATCGACAATACCAACTGTAAAATCATCCTTAGGTTCTGCCATTGCAAGGTTAGCATACACTGCCTCGATCTGTGCTGGAGTAGTATCCTTAGAGGAAAGTCCATAGGTACCACCAACGATTATCGGACGCTCTGGTTTATTATAGAATAACTCCTTGATGTCAAGATATAGAGGTTCGCCATTTGCACCCGGCTCCTTTGTACGGTCAAGCACAGAGATACGTTTCACGCTCTTCGGTAGTACATCGAAAAAGTACTTTGCTGAGAACGGACGATATAGGTGTACAGTGAGTAGTCCAATCTTTTCGCCCTTAGATACCTTAAGGTCAATAACCTCTTTAATGGTCTCGGTAACCGAACCCATCGCAATAACAATATTCTCGGCATCATCAGCACCATAGTATGTAAAGGGCTTATACTCCCTGCCTGTAATAGCTGATATCTTCTCCATATACTCCGCCACAATCTCAGGAAGTGCATCATAATATCTATTTGCTGCCTCACGGCTTTGGAAGTATATATCTGGATTTTGAGCTGTTCCACGAGTTTGTGGATGCTCAGAATTTAGTGCTCTATCCCTAAACTCTCTAAGTGCTTTCTCATCAACTAGTGCTCTGAGTTCGCTAGTATCAAACTCCTCGATCTTCTGAATTTCGTGCGATGTGCGGAATCCATCAAAAAAACTAAGGAATGGCACTCGCCCCTTTATTGCAGAGAGGTGCGCCACTGCCGATAGATCCATAACCTCCTGAACTGAACCAGATGCAAGCATTGCAAAGCCAGTGGCACGTGCACTCATAACGTCTTGATGATCTCCAAAAATTGAGAGTGCCTGAGCCGCAAGTGCTCTTGCCGATACGTGAAATACTGCTGGCAGTAATTCGCCTGCAATCTTATACATATTAGGAATCATCAATAGTAATCCCTGAGATGCTGTATATGTAGTTGTGAGTGCACCTGCCTGAAGCGAACCGTGCACAGCTCCCGCTGCTCCACCTTCGCTCTGCATCTCTACAACCTTAACAGTCTCTCCAAAGATATTCTTCTTGCCATTTGCAGCCCATTCATCAACGTACTCCGCCATTGTTGAACTAGGTGTAATAGGATAGATTGCCGAAACCTCACTGAACATATACGCAATGTGTGCGGCAGCATAGTTACCATCACAGGTAATAAATTTTTTAGCCATCGTATAAAATAATTAAGAAATAAGTTGTTTGATTCTATTAATTTAGCCTTCCTCTAGGTTAAACTCCTTCAAAGTTACAAACTTTAGACCAAATATCCTAGATAATTCACTGTTAAGTTTTTAACACAAGATTCTTCAATAACACAACAAAAGAGGTCACCCACAGAGTTGATAACAACTCTGCGGGTGACCTCGAAAAAGTTAGATTATAGGCAATCTCTGCCTATAAGGCAAAACTATCTGATAACTAGTCTGTAATCTTTCTGTACTGGTACAAGCTCTAACTGTACGCCTCTGCTCGGAGAATCAATCGCACTAGCTTTTGAAGGAGCAGCAACTGGTACTTGAGAAACAGTAAAATCTTTTCTAACAAGTTCCGAATCTGGAAGGTATAACATTTCAGTAACAGCGAAAGCTAAAGCTGTGATTTGCTCTCCTGCTTTTGAGCCTGTCAAATTAATTGTGCCTCCTCCTGAAACTATACTCGTATTATAGCTTTCTTGCATAGGTATTGTGTTAAGGATTGCTAGATCATTAGCAAGTCCAGCTAACGAAGCTGTTGCCCAGAAACCAAAGTAGAATGGAGCATCTTTATCAGTTACTGTTACGACTACTGGCACTTCACCTTCTGCATCTAAGATTCCATCCACTTCAACAGTAATCACTTGGTCACTATAAGCAGTGGTTGTTATAGTAGTTTCAATAATATCGGATGCAATAGTTGATCCGTTAACTGCACACGCAAAAATAACATACTCTTCCTCTGGAGCAAGATATCCAAATGATGTGTTCTCTAGGGTACCACTATAAGTTGCTTGAGTTAGCGCACCTTGAGATTGAAGATATGATATCCAGCTCTCAGCATTTTGTACTGGCGTAGCTGATTCATATTCAGCTTTTTCAATTACAGTTATTACATAGCCTTGACCTTGATCACTTGGAGTAGCGGTAAAACCTACTGAAAGTGACGAACGCTCAACTATGTTAATATCAAGAGTAAACTCATCACTTGGCACTACTGTAAAAGCAGCACTTGAAACTTTAGTTAATACTGCACCTGTTGCGTCGAATCCTACTGCAAATACTACGTATTCAGTATTTTCTGCAATAGCCCAAGTTGGAGAAAGTTTTACAGTCTTGTCACCTGAGAATACATATTTATTATCAACTGTTGCAAGGTTAGCTGTTGGAGCAAGTGTCTTTGCAAGAGCTAGTACTGCTGCATCATCTGTTAGAGAAACTGCGTTAAAATTTGCCTTTGTAGTAACACCTACAAAATAAGGTTTAGCAATCTCGCTAACGCTATAAGATACATTTGCTGTTACTGCCTCTATCGAAGTTGCACCCGAAACAGTAAGAGTAATAGGTGATGGTTTTGATGTGCCTGGATCTGGTTCTGGATCGTCACCGCCATTATTACAACTTACTGCAAGCAATGTGAACGCCGCTAGTAGAAGGGAATTAAATTTGAATAAATTCTTCATCTTAATTAATTGTTTTTTAGTATTAAAATAAATTGGTTTTGATTTATTGAGTTAAACTCTGATGCGTACATATCTTTGTCTTGCGACAAAATCATTCGCAAATATAATAACTATATTTTAATAAAACAACAAAATTAAGACTTTAATTATATTTCTTTGATAATAGTAAAATATTTCGAAAGACAATGCAATATATTAAATTTTCAATGATCACCAGATTAAAACCTTTTAAAAATTTAAAAATCACTGCCGCCAAATAGCACCTTCTTCAAAGTCTCTGGCTCATTAAGTGTAGTTAAAACTCCATTCTCTACCACTGTGATACGACCTGTCTCCTCCGATACTACAACGATAAAAGCATCACTATTCTCCGAAAGCCCAAGCGCAGCTCTATGACGCAAACCCAAACGTGCCGAAACATTAGGATTATCAGAAGTAGGCAATATACAGCGTGCTGCACTTACCCTACCTCCACTGATAATCATCGCACCATCGTGAAGCGGTGAATTCTTGAAAAATATATTCTCGATAAGCCTCCTAGAAATTACCCCATCGATCCTATCACCAGTACTCTCGTAAACCTCTAAATCAGTCGTGCGCTCGATTACTATCAGTGCACCCGTGCGACTCTTTGACATAGCTATCGCCGCAGCATATATCTCTTTCTGAAATAACCTATCGACATTAACCTTGCCCTGACGCATAAAAATTCGCTTCCAAATTCCATCCTTAGAACGCCTTCCCAACATCAATAAATATCTACGTATCTCCTGCTGAAAAACAACAACCAATGCAATAGCACCAACACCTATCACCTGACCCAATAAATTGCTGAGTAATTCCATACCCAACATTCGCACAACTATCCACCCTAGGTATATTACAAAGATACCTGCAAATGTAGCCATTGCACCAGTTCCCCTCACTACTCGATATATCTGAAACAATAAAAGAGCAACCAAAACTATATCTAAGAGGTCTATAAATGAAAAATCTATGAAATCAAACATCGTCGTTTTTTTGTATTATTATTGATACTTTATAGCAGAGGCAATATCAATTCTTGAAACTACTGAAATTGGCAGAATCAAAGCCACAAAAATCGAAACTACCATCAATACAACATAGAGGCAGATGTGCGCAATATTAAAATATATTGGAACAGTATTCACAAAGTACCAAGTTTCATCAAGTCCGAACAAACCTGTTTCCATCTGCAAAAAACCAAGTGTAACGGCTATAAACAACCCTATTATTATACCCCTTACAGCTATACGCCCTACCCCCAGCATAAAAATTCGTCTAACAGCTCCCCTTGTCATTCCAAAAGCACGAAGAAGTGCAACTGTCTTAGTATTATCAAGCATAATAATCAGAGTTGAGGTGATAACGTTGATTATCGCTACAATAAGCATTATTATCAACACGATTACAATATTACTATCAACCATATCCAACCAACCTAAAACTTGTGGAGCTCTCTGATCGACACCCTCTATATACAACCCGATGCTATCTGCCACTCCATACAAAGTTTCATACGTGGAGCTAGGCAATACATCAGAAATTGCATAGTAACTCATAACCCCCTCCTCTAACTCCGAGATCAAACGTGCATCCTCCATAGAGATATATGCCAGTGCCTGATCTATATCCCCGAGTCCTGAGTTATAGATACTATCTACGGTATAGCTATACAGCTTTGTCAATCCATCTCTATGAGTTAGAACCTCTAGCTCGTCGCCACACTTAGCATCAAGAGCCGCAGCAGCACTTTGCGACAATACGATCATACCTCCTCGAACCTCTTGTGAGGAAAGAAGCATTGATGGAAGTAGATTAGCACTACGCTGAATAATGGCTTCCTGCTGAACTATTCCTACAAGCTCACTAGGGTAGATTATTTGCTGAAACTCAGCAATTGTAGCCTCGTCAAGCTCCACGTTATCCTCGGTCACAAAGAACGAACTAGCTTGCTTAATGCGAATATAATCAAGTGCTTCTACTGTCTTTTGTTCAATCTCACGACGGAATCCATCAGCGACTAGCCCCGAAAGTACAACCACCGCCACACTAAGTGCTATTGCAGCTGTTGCAATAGTTCTTGCTATGGAACTTCTTGAACTTGTTGTATTTAATAGATTACTATACCTCATATCAGTTATATATTACTGACAAAGTTAAAAAAAAGCAGCAATAATTATTGCTAATTTAAAAAAAACATTTATATTTGCAGTCTCAAACGCCTCACAAAGGAGGTAGTTAGAGATTTAAATGGTGGATGTAGCTCATTCGGTTAGAGCGCTTGATTGTGGTTCAAGAGGTAGCCGGTTCGATCCCGGTCTTCCACCC
>CAYJLU010000059.1:0-10075 GCA_964371395.1 uncultured Rikenellaceae bacterium
TATATATATTATTATGACGTAGTAGTTAACACTACGTTAGTTTCAAAGGAGTAAATGTGGATCATTTTGAATTATCAATTTAACTACATTAATCACACCACACTGGTTTAGCGATGATGCAAATCAAAGTCTAGATAGAAATAGTGTGTGAAGTAGTGCTGAGTGCTTTGTGCTGGTATATTACGTGTGGAGTTAAGCTCAATTATTACCTAAAATATAACTGTTATACTATGTACCCCAAGGAGTAGTATATTTACTGAATTTTGTAAATATACTATTTTTATATATTAATTTAATTAAAATCCCCAATTATGAAAAACAAACACTTTCGTTTCCTATTTCTGTTACCACTAATGGCACTACTAACTTTTAGTTGTAAAGACCCTGAGCCGTCACCAGAATTACCTCCAGCAGAACCTAGCTTTAGTATCGCGCCTGTATCCATTGATTTTACGGGCGATGCCGAGCAAAAAAAGATCGTAATTATGGCATCTGAGGGTGTAAAATGGGTTGCATCAGCTAGCTCAGGGAATTACACAGCACCTGAACAGTATGCCTCAATGGAGCGAGCACAAGCAAATTCTCATCTAGAGCAAACTAAAAGAGTTCAGCAGAGATTAGGAGCTGATGCTAACCTCGCAGCACTAGGTTTAGCTAACGAGCCAATTGCACTTAAAGCCAATACTACCAAAACTGCTATACTTTCTTGGCTTAGCCTTGATAAGAATAGTGGAGAGGGTAATGGTGAGATCACCGTTTCGGTATCTCCTAATAACTCTGGTGCTGTACGTACAGCAACCGTTACTATTGTTGCCGAGGGCGTTGGTACACTAAACGTATCTATCACTCAAGTAAAACAAGCGGATCCAGTGGTAGAAATTACCTTTGCTGATCCAAAATTCAAGGAAGCACTACTTAAGGTTACAGAGGGTGATATTTACGATCCACTCTATACAGGCCATATTCCTCAACGTATTGACGAAAATGAAGATGGAATAATCTCTGAGGCTGAAGCAGCAAAGGTAATTCAGATTTATGTCAATGATAGTGATATATCTAATTTGAAAGAGTTGAGTTATTTCCCTGAGTTGATGTATTTCGGTGCATTTAATAATCCAAAACTCACTCAGATAGATATTAGTGGCAATGAAAAGCTACTTGGAATTAATGTAAGTGAGTGTAATCTTGAAGCATTGGATGTTACCAATAACACGGAACTTCAAACGATTAAATGTTGGGAGAATAAGATTGAGAGTCTTGATTTAAGTCAGAATCATAACCTAGTTGAGATTATTTGTTGGGATAATCAACTCATTGAGCTTGATTTTTCAAACAATAAGGTTATTGAGCGTATTTATGTTGGTGATAATAAGCTTAAAAAATTGGATTTATCTAACACTAAGATGCTCAATGATATGTCATTTGCCGAGAATCTACTAGAGGAGGTGGATCTATCTGATTGCGTAGCTCTGGAGTCTTGGTTATTTGCACAGGGTAATAAGCTCACAGATTTAGATATATCTAAATGCACTAAATTAGCTGAGATATACTGTGGTTTACAGACAGATGCGGATGATCAGAGCATCGAGAATAGACTTCGTTGCTCAACAATCCAGAAGATTGATCTACTACCATATATTAGCGATAGCCGCAATGAAGGTGTTACCTTTGTGCTTACCGACCAAGATGGTGGTAACTCAGAGAGCGTGAATCTAACGCTAACCGAGATGCCTGAGGATGGCTCTTCAATTACTCAAGATACTTGGATAATAAGTTCAGATACAAATCCTATTTCAGAGGACTTTACGAAGTTATACAATGCTCTTCAAAGTGCGGGGCGTATGGTAAGAGTTGAATTTACTGATGTTGAAATGTTCCCAGATGATGCACTTTTCAAAGATATAAATAAGGCTATATACTATCTAAGCTCGGTAAAGGCACCTAGTGCTACCGAAGTAGGCGATAATGCATTCCGTAATTGCCCCGGTATCGCTACAATAGAAATGTCAATGCTTGAGAAAATCGGAGATGGAGCATTTATGCGAGCTAGATTACTGGAAAGTATAGAATTTCCAAAACTCTCTGAGATCGGAGATGAAGCTTTTGGATATTGCGACCTACTCTATTCAATAGATTTACCAGAGGTAATCTCCATAGGTGAAAAGGCTTTCCAATATGCTTCCTCTTTGATGGAAGTCAAGATGCCTCTACTTAAAACTACGGGAGCAAATGCCTTCTTATACTGCGAAAGTCTTCTCACTATCAGCCTTCCTAAGGTTGTGACACTAGGAATGCGTACATTCTATCAGTGTTACGAACTAACCACAGTATCGCTACCTATGGCAGAAAATTACGGTTCATATTTATTCTATTCGTGCGACGACCTAAAGAAACTAACCCTAGGAACAGAGGCTAATAGTATTAGTACCGATGCTGGTGCCTTCGATGGTCCAACATTAAGTGAAATAGCATTAATTACTGGTGCTGATAACGGAACCACCATAGATCCTGTGGGTAGAACTTGGACGATAGGTTTGACGAAGTATGGTCCATTTGCCTCGATTGAAGCAATATAATTTACTTGAAAAGCATTTATCAATGCTAGATAAACAATGGGAGGGGATTTCATATCTGGAATCTCCTCCCATTTTCTTAGCTGTGCAAAAGGCACAAAATTTGACCTACATAATTTAATAAAAACCATATTACAATGAAAAAAGTAGCACTAGTAACAGGAGCGAGTAGCGGCATAGGTGAATCTACCACTCTTGAACTACTTGAGGCAGGATTCACAGTCTATGGAGCTGCTCGCTCGATAGAAAAAATGAGAGCAATCGAAACCAAAGGCGCAAAGATTATCGCTATGGATGTGACAGACGAGGAGTCAATGACAGAGTGTATTGATACTATTCTAAAGAACGAACAACGTATAGATGTCCTAGTAAACAATGCTGGCTATGGTTCCTATGGAGCGATAGAGGATGTGCCAATTGAGGAGGCAAAACGTCAATTTGAGGTCAATATATTTGGTTTGGCACGACTAACACAGTTAGTATTACCCACTATGAGAGCGCAGAGATCAGGGTATATTGTAAATATTTCGTCAATGGCTGGTCGTTGTCATACTGCTTATGGGGCTTGGTATCACGCTACGAAGTTCGCCCTTGAGGGCTGGAGCGATTGCCTTCGACTAGAGGTTGAGAAGGCATTTGGTATAAGAGTAGTGATTATTGAACCCGGGGCTATTAAAACTCCGTGGGGAGCTATTGCTGCTGAGAACCTTAAAAAGGTGGCGCAAGGGGGTGCATATGAGGCTAGCTCAAATCGTGTAGCAGAGAGTTTTATGAAGATGTACAGAGACGAAAAAATATCTGAGCCTTCGTTAATCGGGCGCACAATCCGTAGAGCTGTGACTACACGTAGGCCGAAGACTCGCTATTTGATCGGTAAAAATGCAAAACCAGCCGTATTTCTACATAGACTGTTATGCAACAGAACCTATGATAAGATTATGCGCAGAATCTTTAAGATGTAAAAAAATAGGTTCTAGGATTTTATAGTTTTTCTGAGGTTAAAGCGTACTTCAAGACCTTCACCCTGCTTGCTGTATGCTGTAACCTCTCCGCCGTGGTGTTGGACTGCGTGTGCTACAATTGATAGCCCTAAACCCGAACCTCCATCATCACGAGTACGCCCAGAATCTACTCTATAAAACCTCTCGAACAGACGTGGAAGGTGTCTAGAATCTACCCCTACTCCATTATCTTTGACCCTAAAGTTGAAGAACTCACTATCTTCACCCAAATACTTCATCTCAACTGTTGCACCACTTCCGCTATACTTCAAGGCATTCTCAACCAAATTTCGCCATAACGAATATATCAACGTTCTGCTCCCTATAACTACAATATCACTAGGAATCTCACAAACAACTCTCGAACCACTCTTTGATGCCATAGGCTGAAACTCCTCGACAACCTCTTGGGCTAGTCTCGCAACACTTACCTCCTGCGATATGAACTTCGAGGAAGCCTCCTCCATCTTGCTCAACAATGAGATATTTTCCAATAACTCCGATAGCCGAAGCGAGGCAGAGTGAATTCTACGAATAAACTGCTCCCTGTACTCATCAGATATACCCTCCTCGCAGAGTGTCTCTGAGTAGCTCCTAATAGCCGAAGTAGGTGTACGTAGTTCGTGAGCAATAGCACTGGTCATCTCGGTTTTGAGTTGGGCACGAGCCTGCACTTCTTTTGTTAGATTTAACTTTAGTAGCTCCAAATCACGTCCAAACCTTCTTGCAATAAGCCATAAGAATAACATTGCGGGGATAAATAGCAATAGTGCAAATATAAGGAATGAGTTATCTGGATTGAGTTGTGAGCGAGTGTCACTATCATAGGGAAGTGCCACCCTTATGTAGCTACCACTTGTTGTCTTACGAGCGTGATAGAAGTACGCCTCACCTATTGTTGCTGATTGTCTCACATCATTACCCATACCCGTAGCTCTAGCTCCTACGATTTCGGGGCGAGTGTTATGGTTCTCCATACTCTTTGTATCCACACCACCATTATCAAAGTGCACAGTACCGATACTATCTATAACCGTTATACGCATCGCACTAGGCAGGTGGATTGAGCTAGGATCAATCTCTGCTACATAGGAGTAAGCGTTGAGAGTAGAGGCTAACCTCTCCTCTCTATACTTACTTTCACGTACCTGCTCAAAGATAATTACTATAATGGTAAAGATTCCAAATACTACTAAAAAGTATAGAAATAACCTCTTTTTATAGTTTAACTCCGCTCGCTTAATATTTGGCATATCTTAACTACTGATTAATTGAGTATCCATAGCCTGAGCGAGAGGTAATTGTAGCCTCTGAGCTCTCTATTTTCTTGCGTAAGCGTGCAATATGGACATCGACAGTACGAGTTTCAACATATACGTCCGAGCCCCATACTTTGCTTAAGAGTTCCTCTCGTGAGAATGTTTTACCCGGCTTCTGTGACAGGAGTAACAGAAGCTGATACTCTGTTTTGGTAAGCTGAATAGAATTTCCAGCAATATCCACCCCTTTAGCCTCAAGGTCAATGGTTATATCCGCAACCTTTACTAGTTGACTCTGCGAAATGTTAGAACGAGCCAGTACAGCCTTCACACGAGCTTGTACCTCAGCCATAGAGAACGGCTTGGCTATATAATCATCCGCACCTAACGAAAAACCCTTAAGTAGATTATCTTCTGTATCCAGAGCCGTTAGAAATATAATAGGCACCTCAAATCCTTTGCTCTTTAGCATCTCGGCAAATTCAAACCCATTTTGACTTCCCATCATCACATCTAAAAGGATTAGATCGACTATCTCTCCCGATTCAATAATTTGAGCAGCCTCCTCTGCCGAGGCTGCCTCTAAGGTACTATATCCACTTCGTGATAAATTAAATGCTAAAATTTCACGGAGATCACGCTCATCATCCACCACTAAGATTGTTTGCTTGCCCATTGCCTTTAAAATATATTAATTATTTCTAAAACTTTGCTTGAACTCTTACCGTTAGTACATTCTGCTTAATACGTCCCTCATAACCTAGCAGATATTGTGAAGATTCGTTATTTACGAAGTCATACTGAAGCATCAATCTAAGGTTCTTATTCCATCTATAATTATATCCTAGTCCAATGGTAGAGTATGCAATATCTGCTGCACCAGAGTTTACCAAAATTCCAATATCATCGCCAGCTATCTCTGTATTTGGATCATAGTAATCATATTTGAGAACAACCGTATGTTTGCTCTTTCCAATATCTTGCGCCCAGAAGATATACCCACCAGCGAAGTTACGTAGATAGAGAGGATCGTCGGTAACCGTTAGGTCATATCCACCAATTAGCGACATATTATATTGACGAGTACCCGGCTGCATACCCCATAGATACTCTGCGCTGATATGTGTAGTACCAATTCCCCAATCCGTACGAAGTGTTGCTCCAACGCCAAAATACTCCCTTTTAAAGCCTTCGTACTGCTCACTCTCAATCGCCTTGAATCCCTTGTCGCTTTGGTATGCGTAGTATGCCTGAGTTGAGTTAACAACTACTCCATTATAGTAGGATACACCTGCCGAAACTGCCGCATCGCCTAATTTAGTTGAGTAGGTTAGCCTACCGATAAAGTCCTTATAATTATCTATCTCCGAAGCAACTCCTGTACCATTAAATAGACCTGCATCAAGCGAAAAGCCCTTATGGTTCATTCTAAGCATTGCCCCTAGGTCACGCTCTCCGGGAAATAGCGATAGAAATACTCTACTACGCTCTACTGTTTCACGCTTATTTGAAGAGTATGAGATTTCATAACCAAATGGGCGGTCAAATGCACCGAATTGACCTCCGATAAACTTATCTGGTGAGGTAACTGCTATATATGCATCACGAATCTTTACTCCCTTCTCAGCAAAATCTGGCTGAAACACCAATGAAACGATACCCACATCATACTTTAGCTTAATTCTACCACGACGTACCGTAAATCTATTATTGGAGTATTCCGGAAAAGAACCACCTTGGGTGAATGCTGATATACCCTCATCCTCTGCCAATTGCCACTGTACCTGTGTATAACCAGAGAGGCTTAATTTTCCTGCTGAACCCAGATCAAAGGTCGTTGAGGACTTAATTTCGCTCTTTGTCGGTAGGCTATCTATGCCTTGATGCATTAGATTCTCGGTCGCAAAAATTGAACCCTCGCTAGTTAGTGTAAGTAATAGTGCTACAACACAAATTGTTTTCCTTAACATTGTCTCTTTTAACTTTTTGATTTAATTTAAATTTCTTTTCAACGTTGCAAAACTATGAAGATTATATTTACACTTTGTTACAAAGATATTACAAAATTGTTACAACTCATCACAATTAAAATATAAATAAAGAGATTAATATTAACAACTCATTATAATACAAATAGTTCACCTAAATATTATCACTATAAGAATAATGGTATGATTGTTACGAAAATATTTGCTACTAATAGTTTTATATGTTGTGTATTTTCTCTAAATTTGTCGCACTGTTTTTCATATACTATGAAACAATAGTCTTTAATATCAACAACAATCCATAAATGACAAAAATTTCTCTCACCACCCTACTGCTGTTACTAAGTTCACTTTGTGCTCTGGCTCAATCTACCTCTATAACTGGACAGGTGTTCCTAGAGGATGATCCATCACCCGCCATTGGAGTAA
Source organism: uncultured Rikenellaceae bacterium (assembly GCA_964371395.1). GTDB lineage: Bacteria > Bacteroidota > Bacteroidia > Bacteroidales > Rikenellaceae > Mucinivorans. The sequence goes on from CAYJLU010000059.1 coordinate 7,251, forward strand.
TAGTAACAGTTAATGCTGCTGACAGCCTACGACTTACAGAACGTGGTCGGATTGTAGCAACTGATGCCCAAGGAGAGTTTAGTATTACAACCTACGATAAGGAAGTAACTCTAACGCTCAGTTATCTGGGGTATGAAAACCTTGAGGTGAAAGTACCAATGGGGAGACGGAACATTGATCTAGGTGCTTTAACTCTAATGGTTGGCGCATATGTTGTTGAGTCGATAGAAGTTGTCGGGCAATCCTCTATGAGTCTTATAAAGAACGATACAATACAATTTAATGCTGCTGCCTTTAAGACACACCCTGACGCAACAGCTGAAGATCTACTAAAGAAAATGCCCGGGGTCATCACCGATGATGACGGAAATCTTGAGGTGCAGGGTGAGACAATCTCAAAGATATATATCAATGGTAAGGAGTTTTTCGAGGAGGATCCATCCCTTGCACTCAAATCACTTAATGTAGAGGCAGTGGAGAGTGTTCAGCTTTTCGATGATATGAGTGATGAGGCTAAGTTCTCTGGTTTTGATGATGGACAGAGAGTCAAGGCAATCAATATCATAACAAAACAAAACGTAATGAATGCTTCCTCGGGGAGAATGAACGTAGGGTTTGGAGCAAATGGAGAGTACCTTGCTGGTGCACAAATCAACAAATTCGGCGATGTGCATAGCTATACACTTATCGGACAGATAAATAATGTAAACCGTAGAGATTACAGTCCAAGAGACATTAGCTCTGCGGGGGGCCGTGGGGGTGGCGGCAGAAGAAACTGGAGTAGCAATAGCACTGACTTTGCTGGTTTCTCGACACCTGCGTGGGGTGGCGTTGCAGAGACATATATGATAGGGGGTAGTTACACAGGAAACCTCGAAAAAGTTGATATTACTGCCAACTACTTCTACTCTGGATCTAATGCCGATAGATGGAGCAATATGGAGCAAAACTACCTAACACAAAGCCGTGACTACTTTCAAGCCGACTCCTCGCTAGGGTACTATAACTCGCATAGGCTATTTACTAAGATTGAATGGGAACCATCGAGTAGAGATCGTCTTACATTTATTGTCAGGGGTAATTATGCTAATAATATGGGTAATAGTAGTTCCCTCTCTGAAACATTTTTGGACAATTCACCAATTGCAACAAATGCTAGTAACTCACGCTATAATAGCCGCTTAGAGCGCATTAGTGGCGAAGGATCTGTTTGGTGGCAACATCGTCTCAGTGACCACGGCAGAACCATCAGTCTAGGTGGTGTGGTTAGCGGAAATAGTGACAATGGTAACAGGGCGCAATACTCCCTTTACAACTCTTTGGATGAGCTTTCTGAGATGACAATAGATACCATTAATTTACGAGCATTTGTAGATGCCTCGGGCTATAACCTTAAGGGTAGTGCGACTTATGCTGAACCAATTGGTATGAGGTCAAGAGTTATGGGTACATATGTTATTAATTACAATGAGTCATTGAGCGATAACCTTGGACTTAACTACGATAAATTGGTACAAGACTATACACTCTCAGATACATCGACCACAAACTACATAAATCGCAACTATATCACTCATCTAGCTGGCCTTGGTTATAGCTATGCACTAGGGCAAAGGTTCAACATTACAGCAAATCTTAACTATCAGTATGCTACGCTCAACAACTCGCAAATTTCGCCAATTTACGATAATATAGAGCAAAGGGATAATTATGGTTTCGAGGCAATACTCCCATCGCTGTCGATGTCATACTCACCATCTGAACGTTCAAGGCTTGTGTTTGACTATATGGCGAACTCAATATTCCCATCTGTGGGACAGCTCCAAGATATTGTAAATACGTCCAATCCGCTACAAGTATCAAGCGGTAATCCTATGCTTAAACAGAGCTATTCGCACCAATTAACCCTGCGCTATAACCTTGCAATACCTAATAAAAATTTAAACTTCAACCTCTTTGCTCGTGGTACACTAACCTCAGACTATATTGCCACACATCGCCAATTTATTACATCAGAGATGGAAATCAATGGAGTAAAGGTTGTTGAAGGTGCTCAGTATTCGACCCCTGTAAATCTTCAGGGCTATGCTAATGCTATGCTATACACTACATTGAGCTTTGGCATAAAGCCTATAAAGAGTAATATGAGTCTTACAGGATATTATAGGTATGCTAAAACACCGTCTATGTCGGATAATATTGAGTACCTCACGGTAAATAACCGAGTAGGGGTACAGTTGCAACTCACCTCTAATATATCGGAGAATATAGATTTTTCGCTCTCATACAGACCCGGAATTAACCTTACCGAGGGTGGGGTTTCGGACTTTGACCGCTACTTTTCGCACGATTTAAGAGCAAATGCAAATATAATCTTCTTAAAGTACTTCTTTATTAATGGAGATGTAAGTTGGCGTAATTCATTCGGAACACTTGAGACCTATGAGCAACACTATGCGATGATAAATGCTGCTATTGGTGCAAAGCTCCTTAAGAACCGTTCGGCAGAGATCCGTATTGGTGTCTATGATGCTCTGAACCAGAACAAATCAATCAGGCAATACGCTGGTGATGCTTACACTCAGATTACCGAAGAACAGGTACTGGGACGCTACTATATGGTTACTCTTGGATTTAAGTTTGATACTGGCGGTGGTGGTAGTAAGGGTAAACGTGGAGGTAGAGAGGATAGAATGTAGATTCTAAGAAATACTCTTTAATCACAAAACCAGATAGTTAGGGTGGATACTCCAACTATCTTGTTTTTTATTTAGTACTGTCCGATAAAAGTTGTATATTTGCACATAGGTAATTTGTGTTTTTAG
>CAYJLU010000060.1:0-9923 GCA_964371395.1 uncultured Rikenellaceae bacterium
GTTATCTTTAAAATATCGCCGCCTTGCAACGGTCTCATAATTCTAATATCTCTCCATAGCAGCATCAAAGAAGCTTTGAGACACAATAACCTTTATAGCCTTGTCAATGATCTTAAATCTAAAGTTAGAGACGCCAACCACCTCACCGTCTAGCTCAAGAAATAACTCTTGATCGGATGTTACCTCGAACTCAGCTCCTCTAATTAACCTAACACCGCCGATATTGTACACATTACCTGAGTTAAGTGCTCTAAATCTTGAGATAAGTCGTAATCTGTTCATACTCGGGATAATTGTCATATCGAATAACCCATCATCAGAGATTGCGTATGGAGCCATTACCATACCACCTCCTGTGTATCGACATACGCCAATTGTTGCCGAGATAATCTTGCCCGAAACCACTAGTTTTCCATTACTGTGAATCTTAACTAATTTGCTTCTATATCTCAGTACATTTTTCATTGCCGAGTATAGATACATCCACGCTCCTCTATACCCTTTACTCTTTAATCTATTAACATCCTTAGAGACCATCGAATCCAGAGCAAATCCGCCAACATTTGTAAGGTAGCTAACCTGAGGTACCATACTCTCATAGTAGTGCATCTCGCCAACGTCCTGAAGGAATGTATGGCGATCTACAATAGCCCTTACAGCCTCACGGTAGGTAAGCGGCAGTCCATAGTTTCTAGCCCAGTCATTCCCTGTACCAACGGCAATAATACCAATTGTCAAATCTGTCGTAGGCACACTCTTCTGCATCATCACACCACACACAGATTCGTGCAACGTGCCATCTCCACCCACAACAATTATCTGCCTGTATCCCTTAGCAATACCAGCAAACACTATCTCGGTGGCGTGAAATTTCTTTTGAGTAAAATGCGCATCAAAGTCAATACCAGCTTCACGTAACAGGCTATTTATCATAGGCCAATCCAGTAGACCTCGACCTCGACCCGACGTTGGATTAACTACTGTTAGCCATCGTGTGGAAACCATCTAAATAAAAATTAAAAGTGAAAAGATAGGTGCAAATTTACGCATTTTTTGTACTTTTACATTTTGTTAACATAAAGAAATTATAAAATAATGGGAAAAATAGTAGCACTAGCCAATCAAAAGGGAGGAGTTGGCAAGACGACAACTTCTATGAATTTGGCTGCATCACTAGTTGTACTCGAGAAGAAGATACTACTTATAGACGCTGATCCACAAGCTAATGCTACGTCTGGACTCGGCTTTGAACAAGGTACAAATAACATTTACAGTGTACTACTGGGGCAGTGCTCTGCAAGTGAGGCCATATATGAGAGTAGTGAACTTCCCGGACTATTTATTATGCCATCTAGCATCAACCTTGTGGGGGCTGAGGCTGAATTACCACAGATAGAAAATGGGCAATATCGAATGCGTGAGGCACTAGATAGTGTGAAAAGTGCGTTTGATTTTATAATTATTGATTGTCAGCCATCACTTGGGCTTATTACCCTCAATGCACTAACGGCTGCCGATAGCGTTTTAATCCCTGTACAAACTGAATATTTTGCACTCGAAGGACTCGGCAAACTACTCTCGACAATTAAGATGGTCAAGGGAAAATTAAACCCAAAACTTGAGATCGAGGGATTTCTATTTACGATGTACGACAGTAGGTTAAGGTTGGCAAACCAAGTGGTAATGGATGTCAAAGCTCATTTTAAGAACCAAGTATACGAGACAATCATTGGGCGTAACACTCGTCTTTCGGAATCTCCTAGCTTTGGTAAACCAGTTGTACTATACGATGCAAGTTCATCGGGGAGTATAAACTATATGAATCTAGCACAGGAGTTTTTAGAGCGTAATAAATTTTAATTATTAGATACGAATAAGAGAATCAAAACATAAGAGAATAGGATAAATATGAGATACTTAATAACCTCAGCACTTCCATATGCAAATGGAGGCATACATATTGGTCACCTAGCAGGGGTCTACATACCCTCTGATATATATACTAGATACCTTCGTGGTCGTGGTCACGAAGTGTTACACGTATGTGGTTCGGATGAGCACGGAGTGCCAATTACAATCAAGGCTAAGGCTGAGGGTGTAAAGCCTCAAGATATTGTTGATAGGTATAATAAGATTATTGGTGACTCGTTCAAGGAGTTCGGTATATCATTCGATATATACTCACGTACAACTAGCGAGACTCATCGTCAAACTGCTAGTGATTTCTTCCGTACCCTACTCGACAAAGGTGAGTTTATCGAGCAGACCTCGGAGCAGTACTTCGACACTGAGGCGGAGCAATTCCTTGCCGATAGATACATTACGGGTGATTGCCCTAAATGTGGAGAGGCTGGAGCCTATGGTGACCAGTGCGAGAAGTGTGGCTCTACACTTTCGCCCCTAGAGCTTAAGAATCCAAAGTCAGCTATATCTGGCTCAACGCCAATACTCAAACAGACAAAGCATTGGTACCTTCCACTAGATAAACACGAAGAGTTTCTGCGTGAGTGGATAATAGAGGGACATAAGGAGTGGAAATCAAATGTATATGGGCAGTGTAAGAGTTGGCTTGATGGTGGACTACAACCACGAGCGGTTAGTCGTGATTTGAGCTGGGGTATCCCAGTACCTGTTGAGGGTGCCGAGGGCAAGGTGTTATATGTATGGTTTGATGCCCCAATTGGGTATATATCAGCAACCAAAGACCTTACCCCTGAGTGGGAGAAGTATTGGAAAGATCCTGAGACTAAATTAGTGCACTTTATAGGTAAGGATAATATTGTATTTCACTGTATAGTATTCCCTTCTATGCTAAGGGCGCACGGTGGTTACAACTTACCTGTGAATGTGCCTGCAAATGAATTTCTGAACCTTGAGGGTGATAAGATTTCAACCTCAAAGGGGTGGGCTGTATGGCTTGATGAATATCTTAAGGACTTTGAGGGCAAGCAAGATGTTCTGCGTTATGCCCTTACGGCTACTGCTCCTGAGACCAAAGATAATGACTTTACGTGGAAGGATTTTCAGACTCGAAACAACTCGGAATTAGTAGCAATTCTAGGTAACTTTGTTAATCGTGCATTAGTACTTATCGGGAAGTACTATGATGGTCAGGTGCCAGCACGTAACGAGCTAAGTGAGGTAGATAGGGCTACTCTAGCTCAAATCCCTGTACTTCGAGCATCTATTGAGAAGAACATTGAGACGTACCACTTCCGTGAGGCTCTCTTTGAGTTAATGAATTTGGCACGCCTTGGCAATAAATACCTTGCCGATGCAGAGCCTTGGAAGACTATCAAAACTGACACAGAGCGTACGGCAACCGTCCTAAACATTGCAGCACATATTACTGCCTCGTTATCTATTGCGATGGAGCCATTCCTACCATTTTCGGCAGATAAGCTCACCTCTATGCTAGCTGTCAATAAGCTAGAGTGGGAGCAACTTGGCAAAGAGGTACTTCTAGCCGAGGGGCACCAATTAGGCAAAGCCGAGCTACTATTTGAGAAGGTAGAAGATGAGGTTATAGAGGCTCAGATTGCAAAGTTAGCAGCAATAAAAGAGCAGAGAGCAGCCGCTGAGGCTCAAGTAGAACCACAAAAAGAGACTATCTCATTTGAGGATTTCTCGAAGTTAGACCTTCGTGTTGGCACTGTGCTTGAAGCCGAAAGAGTACCAAAGACCGACAAGCTTATGAAACTACTGGTGGACACTGGCATTGATAAGCGTACGATTGTATCTGGTATAGCCGAACACTTTAGTGCAGAGGAGTTAATTGGTCAGAGGGTAACGGTACTAGTAAACCTAAGTCCACGCAAGATGAAGGGTATTGAGAGTCAAGGTATGCTGTTATTTGCCTCAGACTTTACCGATGGTAAGCTCAAAAACATAACAACTAACGGGGAGTGTCCCGCTGGTAGCACAATAGCATAATAGTTATACGAAGTAATGAAAATTAGGTTTGGATATAGATTAAGGATAGCATTTATATTTATTGGACTTGTCATAGGTCTTATATCTTTAATCTATACCAACTACATAGCCCGAGAGCTAGCCATAAAGGAGAAGCACGAAATTGGGCTGTGGGCACGTGCCATATCTCTACAAAATCGCCACGATACCCGCTCAAAGATTGAGTGGCAGGTGTTGCTTGGCATTACAAATATCACCACCTCAATACCAGCTATCATTACGGACCAATATCTACGTGTTAAGGAGTTCCACAACGTTGATAGCTCGATTATCAATGACCCCATCTTACTTAGAGAAGAGCTTGAGAGTATGAGTTCAGGGGGGCGTATTCCAATAGAGGTACGGGACTATGCACGGGGGCAAGTATTGACTGTTTTTTATGGGGATTCCGCACTACTGCAAAGTATGTACTACTTCCCGTATATACAGATTTCTGTTATTGGAGTCTTCGTATTATTTGCATTTTTATCCTTTAGCTCCTCGAAACACAATGAGCAGAATAGGGTTTGGGTAGGGCTAGCTAAGGAGACGGCACACCAACTTGGCACACCTACCAGTTCACTACTTGGTTGGGTCGAATACCTACGCACTCAAGATATACCACCCGAGATTGTCGAGGATATTAATCGTGATGTCACTCGCCTTACCAAAGTTGTAGATAGATTCTCTAAGATTGGATCCGATACAATACTAAAGGCAGAGAATATAAATAAGGTTGTGGGTAGTACCGTTGATTACTTCCAGAGTCGAGTTCCACGAGGAGTTACTATCAACTATGACCGCCATTGTCCAGAGCCATATCAGGCTATGGTCAATGAATCTCTCTTTGCGTGGGTGATTGAAAATCTACTAAAGAATGCACTGGATGCACTAGGTAATAAGGGCACTATCTCGGTTGAGATATCGGCTCGTGATAAGTGGTTACGTATAGATATAAAGGATAGCGGCAAGGGTATGTCGCCGAGCACCCAGCGTAGAATATTTCAAGCAGGATACACCACTAAAACACGTGGTTGGGGTCTAGGGTTATCGCTATCGAAACGCATTGTTGAGCAGTACCACAAAGGTAAAATCTCTGTACTAAGCAGCGAAATAGACAAAGGCACAACTATGCGCATTGCGCTAAAGCGTCTCTAATACACAGTTCTATTGGCTACTGAACCACAAACCCACCACACACGAACTACTGAATCACAACTTCGATACTATCGGAAGGGCAATCAAGTGCCTCTGCACGTATTTCATTTACACCCTCTTTAAGCACACAATCATTAAAGTTAAAGGTTCCAAATCCATCATTACCAAGCGTTGAAACTTCGCTGTTATTTACGTATAGTGTTACGCTATCTGCGGTAGAGAATACCTTGATATTTTGGAGTGTATCCTTGCGGTGTGTGTATCTTCGAGATGTAATATAGACAAATGGTTTGCTCTTATTCCAATTAGCTTTATAGAAGAAGAAGGCGTCCTTTTTAACAGCTCTATCAAATGTAACTAACCCTAGATCTGAGATACCAGCTCTAGTACCACACTTTAGGTGAGCTGCTCCCCAATCAAACATACTATTAATATATGTACCCCAAAAGTAACCCTTACCTGCCATTGATCGGTAGTACTTCTCGTGCAGTGCTGTTTGGTACTCCTCTGGATGCCAATAGCTGTCAACAACTGGTCTTTGTGGGTCTACCTCGTGCTGATATATACTAGCTCCAGCTCCATACTCCGAGACTGCAACCTTTAGCCTCGGCCACTCTCTGCGAACGCCCTCAGCCCACGGTACAATATCACTTGCCTCGGCTGAATTCCACCCAAAGGTTAGATTAAAACCTATAAGGTCTGTAATAAAGTTAATCTGTCCATCTTGATTGCTAGCCCCGACGGTCAACAGTGATGGAAGCTCTTGCTTAACTATTGAATTTAGGAGTTTGATATAACCTAGCGGATCATCACTTCTTTGGTCTATTTCGTTAAACAGCCCTAGGAATATTAAAGATGGCGAGTTATAGTTTTGTGCTATGAGTTCTTGAAGTTGTTTCTGTCCATTTAGTTGAAACTCCTCACTGCTATTATATCCTGCATCACGGAATCGCCCACCGCCAACAAAAGGGATCTCAGTCCAAACTATAATACCCTCCCTATCGCACATCTCTATAAATTCTCGACTCTGAGGATAGTATGCCAATCGAATTGCATTAACCCCCATCTCCAACATAAGCGATAGGTCAGTTTTATGTTGTTCTGAGTATATAGCACTACCTAACATTGCAACATCCTCTACTCTTGTTACTCCCCGTATTGGATAGACCTCACCATTTAACATAAATTCATTATCTGAGTTTACGCTAAAATACCTTAGTCCAAAGTCCTCCACTACTATATCTCTATGAGTCTTTCCATTGGAGTCTGAAATTGCTTCAACCTCCACACTATATTGATAAGGATCAATCGTACCGTTCCATAACCTTGGAGAGTTAATCTTCGCCTCCCATTGATGCTCTAGTTCTCCCTGTATTCCAAATTTCATATTCTTCTGCAACGTATCTATAACCATTCCGCTGCCATCCTTTAGCCTATAACGTATATCGACATTATTGCCTGATGAACCCTCAAACTTTGCCGAGATACTTACCGTAGCCTTAGATTTAGTAACCACAAGCGGTGTTACCTTAACTCCACTTGTAGCGTATTGAGTGTGAGAGATATGAACCTTTGGAGTAACTATCAACTCCACATCACGGTATATACCTCCATAGATATTAAAATTGCCCGTTAGTGGCATAACATTAAGGTCTCTAGCATTGTTCACTCTTACCCAAAGTGTATTTCGTCCCGTGAAGTTAAGGTATGGGGTTATCATAAATCCAAAGGCAGTATAACCACCTTGATGCGAGCCTACTCGACGACCATTAACATAGACCTCCGCACTTTGGTTCACACCCTTAAAACGAACATACACCTCTCCACTATCCTTCCACATTGGGTCTACTTCGAGTTGATAGAGGTAGTTGCCAAGTCCACGATGGTAATCAGCCTTGCCAGATAGTGCATCAAGGTTCCAAGTATGGGGTATATTTATCATTCCATCACGGCTAGGTGTGTTATTAAACTCCCAACCCGAGGTAAAGTTCCAGCCTTTATTAATATTAATAGTAGTTCTCTGAGCATATAGCCCAGTTACACTAGATAAAAGTAAGATTACAAAAACTCTAATAAATCTATTCATAGTATTATTTAATTATAAATATATCCTCTAATTTTTTCTTTAATTCCTCAAGTGCTTTGGGTATATCCCAGCTATCACGGTTGTCGCCAGTGTAGTTTGAAATTGCTCGCAGTTGCAATGACATTACACCACAACTACTGGCAGCCGCCATAAATGCACTTCCCTCCATACTCTCTATCTGAGCATTTGCCTCTAGCAGTGGCGAACACGCCATATTAACTGTTCGTGCAGTCACGCCTCTTAGTTTGGTGATTGCGCAATTTTGATATCTGGTATCACAAAGGCTAATAAAGCAATTATCTTCGCTACGGAATGCTCCAAGGTCACCATCAAAGTCTCTTAGCACTTCAGTAACCTCACCGATTGCCAGATCACGTGATATAGCCCCTGCAATTCCTATCTGCACCACCATATCGGGTTTATGTTCCTCAATAGCTCGAAGTGTAGCTAGTGTGGTTGAAACAGCACCTACTCCAGTGGTTATAGTCGGAAAGTAGGTACCATACAATTCACTCACTACCTTTAGTTCCATCTTAGTTGCAGCTAAGAATAACACTTTTCGGACATTCTGGCAGTTATTGGCAGTAATTTTCACCATAATAATATACTCTAAACATCTTTGAGGACAAAATTACGCAATTTTTGACTAAAAAATTCACTGGCATAGAAATTGTTGAAAAAAAAGATGTGTGTGAGTATAAAATACATCAGAATTAATTTAAAGTAATAATACATAAAAAAAGTAAAAAACAAAATGGGAAAAATTATTGGAATTGACCTTGGCACAACAAACTCTTGTGTCTCAGTAATGGAAGGCAACGAGCCTGTAGTAATCACAAATAGCGAGGGACACCGCACTACGCCATCGATTGTAGCGTTTGTTGGTGACGAGCGTAAGGTGGGTGAACCTGCAAAGCGTCAAGCTATTACAAATCCTACCAACACCATATACTCTATTAAGAGATTTATGGGCGAGAACTTTGACCAAGTCTCTAAAGAGATTGATAGAGTTCCATATAAAGTTGTCAAAGGTGCTGGTAACACTCCACGTGTACTTATCGAAGGTAGAGAATACTCTGCACAAGAGATTTCGGCTATGACCCTACAAAAGATGAAAAAGACAGCTGAGGAGTACCTAGGACAAGAGGTAACAGAGGCGGTTATTACCGTTCCTGCATACTTCAGCGACTCGCAACGTCAAGCAACTAAGGAGGCTGGCGAGATTGCAGGTCTAACAGTTAAACGTATTATCAACGAACCAACAGCAGCGGCACTTGCCTACGGACTTGATAAGAAGAATAGCGATCAAAAGATTGCAGTATTCGACCTTGGTGGTGGTACATTCGACATCTCTATACTTGAACTAGGCGAAGGTGTATTTGAGGTGAAGAGTACTAATGGTGATACTCACCTCGGAGGTGATGACTTCGACCAAGTTATCATCGACTGGATGGCAGAGGATTTCCTATCTAAGTTCAATCTAGACCTACGCAAAGATGCAATGGCACTTCAACGTCTAAAAGAGGCGGCAGAGAAGGCTAAAGTTGAACTATCTAGCTCTACTCAGACTGAGATCAACCTACCATACATTATGCCAGTAGACGGTATGCCACAACACTTAGTGCTATCGCTTACTCGTGCTAAGTTCGAGCAACTTGCCGATAGACTAATTCAGGCAACTATTCGTCCGTGTGAGGCTGCTCTAAGGGATGCAAACCTTTCGGCTAGTGATATTGACGAGGTAATTCTTGTGGGTGGTTCGACTCGTATTCCTGCGATACAGGAAGTGGTACAGAAGTTCTTTGGTAAGGCTCCATCAAAGGGTGTTAATCCTGACGAGGTAGTAGCTGTTGGTGCAGCAATACAGGGTGGTGTACTTACTGGTGAGGTTAAGGACGTGCTACTACTTGACGTTACACCACTTTCGCTAGGTATTGAGACTCTTGGTGGTGTTATGACCAAACTAATTGACGCTAATACAACTATTCCAACTCGTAAGAGCGAGACATTCTCGACTGCTTCGGACAATCAACCATCTGTACAGATTCACATAGTACAGGGTGAGCGTCAAATGGCAAAGGATAATAAGTCACTTGGACAGTTCCACCTTGATGGTATACCATCTGCTCCACGTGGTGTGCCTCAAATTGAAGTTACATTTGATATTGATGCCAATGGTATTCTAAATGTATCTGCTAGGGACAAGGGTACAGGTAAGGAGCAAAAGATTCGTATCGAGGCTAGCTCAGGACTAAGCGATAGCGAGATTCAACGTATGCGTGACGAGGCTAAGGCTAACGAAGAGAGCGACAAGAAAGAGCGTGAGAGAATAGATAAAATTAATGGTGCAGATGCTATGATATTTAGCACAGAAAAGCAACTTAAGGAGTATGGAGATAAGATTCCAGCAGAGAAGAAATCAGTTATTGAATCTGCTCTAGAAAACCTTAAGACTGCTCACAAGGAGGTAAATATCGAGAATATCGACAAATACTCAGCAGAGCTTAATGAGGCTTGGCAAGCGGCATCGGCAGATATCTATGCGGATCAACAAGGAGCAGCTGGTGCTCAGGGCGGTGCTCAGGGACAAGGTGCAGACGAACCTCAAGACGTAGAGTTTGAGGAGGTAAAATAAGCAGTGAATATCTCGACTTATTATTAGTACTCCTATCTAGAGACCATTGCAAAACTTATGTTTTGCTCCGCTATGAAGAGCGTTGATAGGTAA
>CAYJLU010000061.1:0-9755 GCA_964371395.1 uncultured Rikenellaceae bacterium
CCACCTATCAACGCTCTTCATAGCGGAGCAAAACATAAGTTTTGCAATGATCTCATATAATTAAATATAACTCATAGTTTTCTAAATAGTGATTAATGTTTAATAGATATACTATTAAACATTAATCACTAATCATTAAAAAAGATGTTTACAGTAATAGCAATAATGCTCTTGGGTGCCATCATTGGCTTCTTACTCAAAGAGAAAAATATGAAATACTTGCCCAAGGCTATAACTGGCTTTGTATTTGGGCTTCTACTCTTTTTAGGCATTCAAGTTGGAGGTAATTCCGATATTATGGATAATCTATCGACAATAGGGGTTGATGCTCTGATTATCACACTTGGTGCCCTTGGTGGTAGTATTCTCTTGGCATTAGCAGTATATAGAATATTTTATAAGAACCGAGCACTACCCTTTAAGGGAGATTGCGACAAAGATGCACAACGATGAAATCAAGTATAATAACAGTAAGTTTCTTTGCCATAGGGCTTCTAATCGGGGTCTATGACCTAGATTATGATATGTTCGATGTAGAGTTGGTAACTCGTTTGGTACTCTTTGGACTTATGTTCTTAGTGGGGGTCAGTATTGGTAGTGACAAGAATATGCTACGAGCTATTGCGCAGTGTAACTTTAGGATTATTCTAGTGCCACTTGCCACTATTATCGGTACGCTTTTGGGTGCTGCACTAGTCTCGGGGCTTGTCTCAGGACGTTCACTTACAGACTGTTTAGCTGTGAGTTCTGGATTTGGTTATTACTCACTATCATCTATTTTAATCACCGATATCAAAGGAGTTGAATTAGGAACAGTTGCCATAACCTCGAATATTATTCGAGAGATATTCACACTACTCTTTGCTCCACTTCTTGTAAGGTGGTTTTCGCCTCTTGCCCCTATTACGGCGGGGGGAGCCACAACAATGGACTCTACACTACCTATTATTGCCAAATACTCTGGCAAGGAGTGGGTAATCGTAGCTGTCACACACGGTATATTAGTTGACCTTACTGTACCGTTCTTAGTTACTCTATTTAGTACGTTGTAGTTATTCTTCGGGAGGATAATTCGACGAATAATTACATTAAAAATCATTACAATTAATATTCAATGAAAAGAGGAATTTTATTTTTTTTAGGTCTTATTCTCAGCACTATGACCTTTGCTCAGAAACCAGAGTGGAACGACTCTCAGGTCAATGGCATTAATCGTGAGAAGATGCGCTCACACTTTATCCCAGTCTCTAATACCACTGGTGATGAGCAGCGAGTATCGCTTAACGGTGAGTGGGACTTTTTCTACTCAAAAAATCCTGCATCACGCCCAGTAGATTTCTATAAGACAGACTACAAAGCAAAGAAGTGGAGTAAAATTACTGTTCCGGGAAGTTGGGAACTTCAGGGCTTCGATGCACCAATTTATACAGATACTCGTTTCCCATTCCCTGCCACACCCGACACAGTGCAGACTCATTACAATCCAGTAGGATCGTATATTACATACTTCAATGTTCCACGTGACTTTGCAGATATGGATATATACCTTCGCTTTAGTGGCGTTGAATCAGCATTCTATCTATGGGTTAATGGACATAGAGTAGGGTATAGTGAGGATAGCCGCCTACCAGCTGTATTTAAGATCAATGAATACTTAAAGAAGGGCAAGAATAAACTAGCAGTTGAGGTGTATCGTTACTCTGATGGTTCATTCTTTGAGTGTCAGGACTACTGGCGTTATAGCGGTATTGAGCGTGATGTATGGCTTGAGGCACGTACTAAGGGTGATAGAGTCGAGGATTTTGAGATCAGCGCAAATGCCAATGGAGAGTTCACCCTTGAGATTACCCCTAACAAACAGAGTGCTAAGTACGACATAGAGATTCTTGATGGGACTAAGCAACTATTCTCAACTGAGTTATCAGAGGCTAATAACTTTAATGTGGAGCATAAATTTGACGATATTAAGCTATGGAACGCAGAGACTCCAAATCTATACACTCTTGTAATGACAACAGGGGATGAGAAGATAGAGCAGCAATTTGGTTTCCGTACAGTTGAGATTCGTAGCGGTGTTCTATATCTTAATGGTCAGAAGATCTTAATTAAGGGTGTAAATCGCCACGAGCACGACGCTGTAACGGGGCGTACGATTACTGTTGAGAGTATGGAGTTGGATGCTAGGCTTATGAAAGAGAATAATATCAATGCTGTGCGTGCAGCTCACTATCCTAACTATGAGCAGTGGTATGAGATATGTAATCGTGTTGGACTCTATGTTATCGACGAGGCTAACATCGAGAGCCACGGTCTGATGTTTAATAAGAAGAAGGAGGATAAAACCCTTGCATACTACCCACACTGGCTTCTACCTTTCCAACAGAGAATGGAGAGAATGGTAGAGCGTGATAAGAACTTCACCTGTATTATCGGTTGGTCGCTAGGTAATGAGGCGGGCTATGGTCCTCACTTCGAGACTATATACAAGTGGACTAAGGAGCGTGACCCATCTCGTCCAGTGCAGTATGAGGGTGGTGGTTACAATAGTGTTAGCGACATCTTTGCACCTATGTACGCTAAGATAGAGCGTTTAACCGAGCATACAATTCGCCGTAGCCATAAACCTCTAATTCTTTGTGAGTATGCCCACGCTATGGGTAATAGTGTTGGAAATCTTGATGACTACTGGGATCTGATATATAAGCACGAGCAATTACAAGGAGGCTTTATCTGGGACTGGGTAGACCAAACTTTTGATAAGGAGGACGAAAATGGACGAAAGATTGCTGCATTTGGTGGCGATTTAGGCTTTGTTGGGGTGGTGAACGATACTAACTTCTGTGCCAATGGCTTAATTGCTGCAGATAGATCTATCCGTCCACACCTACACCAAGTGCGCTATACCTACCAAAATATCAACTTTGAGCCAGTGCCACTTTCTGCCCAGAGCTTTGATATTACTAACCGCTTCGACTTTATCACACTCGATGGTGTTGAGTTCCAGTGGGTCGTAGAGCACAATGGCAAGGAAGTAGCATCAAGCAACTTTACAGTCGAGGGACTATCTCCTAAGGGTACTCGTCGAATTGAAATTCCACTAAGCACTATTAATTTTGGTGCACAGGGGGAATACTTCCTAAACTTCTATGCAGTAAAGGATGGCCGTAGAATAGCCTATGAGCAGTTCTACCTACCACAGAGTACCTTTAACGTAGAGTTCAATAGCGAAACTAAGGGTAAACTCTCAATAGATCAAAGAGAGATTTCAGGCGAAAACTTCTCAGTAGAGTTCTCCAATGAGGGTTACCTATCATCACTAAAGTATGGTGGTGAAGAGATGCTCAAGGGTCACCTGCGTCCTAACTTCCACCGCCCGCTCACAGATAATGACGTAGCGAACACTATGGGCGACAAGTATATAGTATGGAAGGATGCAGTAGTTGAGCTTCAGAGCTTCGATATAGCCAGAGACGGGGATTGTGTAAGGTCTACTGCAATGTACGAGCTAAAGGATATGGACTGTTCACTTAGAGTGGACTATCTAATTAATTCAGATGGGGAGGTGCTTGTAGATTACGCCCTAAACCCATATGGTAGGGAGTTACCAGAGATACCAAGAGTAGGTATGGCACTTATTCTTGAGGGTGAGTATGATACTATGGATTGGTTTGGTAGAGGGCCTTTCGAGAACTACGTTGACCGTAAGAGCGCAGCACTAGTTGGAAGTTATAGCTCTAAGGTTTGGGATATGTACGAGCCATATCCACGAGCTCAGGAGACAGGCAATGTTTGCGATGTACGAACATTTGCACTAAAGAACGCAGAGGGTAAGGGTATTGAGATCGTAGGCGTTGAACCACTATCGATGAGTGCTTGGATGTTCGAGCAGAAGGATATAGACTATCGTCCATCTAGTATTGATCCACTTCACGGTGGTAGTATTGCGCCAAAGGATCTAGTGTGGGTTAATATTGATAAGGCTCAGATGGGTGTTGGTGGCGATAATACTTGGGGGGCGGAGACGCATACTCAATATAAGATTAGCCCTGAGGCTCAGAACTATCAATTTATTATTAGATCGCTATAATTAATTCATCTATTATGAAAAGAATATCTCTAATTGTTAGTGCACTCCTACTTGTGGGATGCACTAACAGTAATCAAAAGGTTGATCTGGCTACTAACTACCACGATATTATAGATATATCGGCTGCACCAGAGAAGATTAACATATGCACTGGACTATACACCGAGCAGGGAGCGTGGATCGGCTTTGCCACACCAGCTCAAAAATCAGCTACTGGCTTTATTGGTCCTTTCGATATAGATAACCGTAGGTGGCTTAGTGAGGAGATTGTCGGGGTAGATGGCTTTATACAAGATAGTACTACCTACATTCCGGGGCGCACTATTCTGTGGGGTAAGAACAAAGATGGAGTGGCAATTACGCAAACCCTAAGGTTCGTGGACAAGAACAATGCGCTACTCTCACTACACTCAGATAAGAGTATTGATTGGACACTCTCTGGCGATATTTGGTTTGATGAGGGATATAGCGTTAACTTCTCAGGTGATGGTTACACACTATCATTACCACGTGGCGAGCAATTGAGGCTAACACTCCAGAATTTCTCCCTAGAGCAAACCAGCGACTCTACATACACTGCCAAGGGGGCTAGCCAGAGTAAGAGTGCCTATGCGTATATTTCATTCTTTAACGATATAAGTGAAATTACACCCGTACCAGCTCAGAGTCCAAGCGTTCTAGAGGATAGCCATACCAATCGCTGGAATAACTATATCACCAGTGTACTCCGTGACGATATGCCACACAAGTACGATAGAATAGCCGTAAAGTCAATGATAACTCTGTTGAGTAACTGGCGTAGTGCTAAGGGTGATATTTTGCACGATGGTATTATTCCATCTCACGGAATTTGGTACTTTGTTGGTTTCTGGGCTTGGGATACTTGGAAGCAGGCTGTTGCAACTGCGATGTTCGACAAGGAGTTGGCTAAGAATCAAATTCGTTCGATGTTTGACTATCAACTTGACGATGGAATGGTTATAGATTGTATATACAGCGATGCGAAGGAGAATAATACTCGTGACTCTAAACCTCCACTGGCAGCCTGGGCAGTTGATGCAATCGGCGATAGGGAGTTTACACGTGAGATGTACCCGAAGCTCGAAAAGTACTATAACTGGTGGTACAAGTCTCGTGATAATAATCAGAATGGTATCCCAGAGTTTGGTTCGACCGATGGTACACTTGTGGCGGCAGCTTGGGAGAGTGGTATGGATAACGCAGTAAGGTATGACGATACAGAGATGGTTGAGAACCATCAGGGTGCTTGGAGTATGAATCAAGAGTCAGTAGATCTCGCCTCGTATCTAGTCTATGAGTATGAACTACTCCAGAAGATGGCAAGTGATCTAGGTATCGAGTGTAACGCTACTCCAATAGATCGAGCGAGAGTAGCCAATCACTTCTATGACCCAGTGGATGGTTTCTTCTATGACAAACTCATAGCTAGTGGTGAATTCGTACGTGCTCAAGGTAGCGAGGCATATACAGCCCTTTGGGCTAAGGTTGCAACAGAGCAACAGGCAGATGCTGTGTACAGAGTCCTTTGCGATACATCCAAGTTCTCGACATATATTCCAATGCCCACACTCTCAGCAGCACACCCTAAGTTTATGCCAAAGGGTTACTGGAGAGGGCCAATATGGCTGGATCAAACTTACTTTGCAATATCTGGTCTACGTAAGTACGGCTACACCAAAGATGCCGACACCTACACCCTTCAGGTATTCGATAGGCTATATAATTTAACAGGTAATGCCCCGATATATGAGAATTACGGGACACATACCGGCGAGCCTCTAAAGGCTCCTCACTTTAGTTGGTCCGCTGCGCACCTTTTGATGCTCTATCACGAGCTGTCTGATCAAAGCCAGCAATAAATGTGTTGTGTTAGGGCTAGGAGGTACTTGCAAAAGTACCTCCTAGTCTTGTTATGAGCTTTGCATTAATTTAACCTATTTTTGCTTTTAGCAATTTTCGGGTTGTTTAATTTGTTTGTTTATAACTATCTTTGTCTATTAATATGTTGTTTTATGGAGCAAAGTATAAATTATAAGAGAATAGAAAGGGCAATTAAATACCTTTCAGAGAACTACAAGGAACAACCATCATTGGAGGAGGTTGCAGAGTATGTGGGTATGAGCAAGTTTCACTTTCAGCGCATCTTCTCAGAGTGGGCGGGTGTGACACCCAAGCAATTTATTGAACACTTAACCGTTGAGGCTCTAAAGGAGGAACTAGTCAAAACAAATAACCTTATAACGGCGAGTCAAAACGTTGGATTATCGACTCAATCGAGGGCTTATGATCTGATGGTAAAGATCGAGGCGATGACCCCCGGAGAATATAAAGCACAGGGCAAAGACTTAGAGATAAACTATGGTGTGGTAGCAACACCCTTTGGGGAGGCGTTTATTGCGCTTACTGAGCGAGGAGTCTGCTCATTTGAGTTTGTGGATGATGATTTTCAGGAGGTGTTACAAAGTGTGATGGACAGGTGGACAAGGGCTACATTTATACGTAATGATGCTGCTGCTTGTGAGGTCACAGAGCGTATGTTTGGCAATGATAGAGGCGAGGTAAAACTACTACTAAAGGGCACTCAGTTTCAAATAAAGGTGTGGCGTGCACTACTCGCAATACCTAGTGGTAGGGTGACGAGCTATTCACAACTTGCAGAGTTGATCGATATGCCAAGTGCCGTGAGAGCCGTTGCCTCGGCAGTCGCAAAGAATCCCGTAGGGCTTATAATTCCCTGTCATAGAGTAATTAGGCGTGAGGGTATTGTGGGTGAATATCACTGGCGAAGTGAGAGGAAGAGATCAATTATAGGCTGGGAGATAGCCAATCAGAGAGGCAAAGAGAGTAGAACCTAAATTGATGATATATTTTAAGTAGTGAAATGAGTATAATTATTAGAAAAGCTGTCGAGAAAGACAAAGAGGTAGTGTTGGAACTAGGACGAAAAATTGTGGATAAATATGAAAGAACACACCTAGGAGATGAGATGGCGGACAGCTACATTGGTAGTGGTGCGTGCGATAGCGATCTATCGAAGATATACGACAACTGCACCATTGCACTTGATGGTGAACAGATTGTTGGCTTTATCTTTACCCAAGACAACGAAATTCAAGGGCTAGCAGTGGATATACCCTACTGGAGTAAGGGTATTGCACAGAAGTTAATTGCTTATGCAACAAGGGTGATATTTGCCCCTTATGATGAAATTCACCTAGAATGTTTTGTTAGCTCGCCTCGTGCTAACCGTTTCTATCAAAAGATGGGATTTGTTGTTGGCGATACTGTTGATGGTGATGGAGGTAGTAGGGCGATATACAAAAGAAGGATTAATGGTGATAATCTAAGCCCTAAAGAGTTACTTCTTAACTGGATTGATACCTTCAACCATATCGATGCAGAGGCTCTATCTGAGTTCTATGCAGATGATGCAACTAACCATCAAGTAGTCAGTGACCCAGTTGTTGGTAAGGCTGCGATCTATCAACGATTTGTCGAGGAGTACGCCCTAGCAGAGATGATTTGTATTCCACAAAATATATTCGAGGACAAGGAGTGGGCAATAATGGAGTGGAGGGATCCAAAAGGATTTAGAGGTTGCGGCTTCTTTCACTTCGTCGATGGAAAGTTGATATTCCAACGTGGGTATATGGATAAACTGAGTTTTTTGAAGATGAATGGACTGCCAATAGAATAGTATTATGGAGATAACATTTTTTAAGTACTCCGAGATAGAGAAACAATACCTTAGTGACAAGGATAAACGATTGGCAGAGGTTATCGAAAGACTTGGGCACATCAATCGAGAGGTTAACCTTGACCTCTTCAGCTCACTGATACACTCAATTATCGGGCAGCAAATCTCGACAAAGGCTCACGCAACAATTTGGCTTAGAATGGTAGAGGGACTAGGAGAGATTACTCCAAAGAGTATCTGCAATCAAACACCCGAGCACCTGCAAAGCTATGGCTTGAGCTTTAGAAAGGTAGAGTATATGCAAAGTGTATCGCACAAGATAGAGAGTGGAGAGTTCAGCATCTCGGCACTCTACGATATGAACGACCGAGAGGTGTGTGAAGAGCTATCCAAGCTCAACGGCATTGGAGTGTGGACTGCCGAGATGATGATGATCTTCTCGATGCAACGCCCCAATATTATGAGTTATGGCGACTTGGCAATCCAGCGTGGTATGCGTATGATTTTCCGCCACCGTAGGATAACCAAAGAACTCTTTGCTAAGTATCATCGTAAGTTCTCTCCATACGCTACTGTTGCCAGCCTCTACTTTTGGGCAGTAGCTGGAGGTGCAATTCCAGAACTCACAGACCCTGCACCAAGACTAAAACATAAACCAAAAAAAATATGACCCACGAAAATATGACCCACGAAAATATGACAGAAGAAAGTCTAGAGAATAGTTCACAAGTAATAGTTCTCTTCGAGGTAAAACCTACAAAACAGGGAAAGGAAGAGTATCTAAGAATCGCTGCTGAGTTGAAAGAGGAGTTAAGTAAAGCCGAAGGTTTTATATCTAGTCAGAGATATGAAAGCCTTAATCAAGATGGTAAACTGCTTAGTATCAATGTTTGGGAGAGCGAAGAGGCACTCTTCAAGTGGCGCAATAATCAACAGCACCGCAAGGGACAGAAGAGAGGGCACGACTCACTATTTGAAAAGTATAATATCAAGGTAGCTAAGATTATTCGTGACTACTCATCAACCGATAGAGAGCAAGCACCCGCAGACTCGAATGAATTTCTAGGGTTATGAAACTTTATAGGCTAATTGCCAGTAGTGGTAAGGAGTACCTCAGCGATACAAAAGGAAGATTGGGCGGTCATAGAGCACACAAGATCTATTTAGTAAATATCATCAGAATATAGAGATTACGCCTTGGCTAGTTTTGAGAATATATATGATGTGAGGCTCTTCAAGCACATTGAGATTTAATATATCTTCATCACGATAACACCTTAAACAAAATAATTTCGATATAGAAATTTTTGACACAAATTTTATACTAGAACTATTAATAAATAATAAGGGTGTAGGGTGGTCTGCTTAAGTTAAAAATTGTCCTTTGGCAATAGATAACTACGTGTTTTTGTGTAAATTGATTATTTTTTTATATCTTTGCTACCAAAAATAGTGCCTATTTATTTGGGTGTTATCTGGTAAATTACTGAAAGACAGTAATTTTTATAAACTTAAAGGAAAAGAAATGAAGAAAGCGTTGAATTTTTTAGCTGTTATTGCACTTGTTGCTATGGTGGCGGTAGGGTGTGAGAAATCTCCTTACGAAGTCGAAGAGGTTGTTCCGGGCAAAGGGACAACTGTTTTATTCGCATCTACGGGTTCAGAGGATGCCTCTACTCGTGTAAATTTGGAGGAGACAGGCGAAACCGAAGTTGGTACAGCTGCAATTACAATCTCTTGGAGAAATGTAAGTGCTGATGACGTAGATAAGATAACAGTTTATAGCGAAGAAGGTGACAGACTAGGTGATTTTACATATAGTGGTACAGACGGAGAGAAGAGTGGTGAGTTCACTGGAGATGTTGAGCTAGAGGCAGGCGAGAACTACGTAGCTGTATATCCAGCAAGTGCGGCCCTTACTCTAACAGCACGTGCTGAAGAGGAGCTAGC
>CAYJLU010000062.1:0-9717 GCA_964371395.1 uncultured Rikenellaceae bacterium
GCTGATTCTAATAGATTGTACAAAGATGATAAAACAGTTGAATACCTACACATATTAAAGCGGAATTAATTTATATGAAAAATATACTTTTAAGCATAACGCTACTACATTTTTGTATTACGGCATCGGCACAGATTACAGGTGTGTACAATCCTCAGGCAGATGGAGCGGGGGAGCAGAGTGTGTCGGTTGAAGAGTGGAGCGAACCTCAGATAGTGGCACAAGGCAAGGAAGAGCCACGCTCTCACTTTATGTCATATACCAATAGAGATATTGCAAGAGATAATAATTACAGCAAATCTGATTGGTACTTACCCCTTAATGGTATTTGGAGCTTTGCTTACTTTGATGATTATAGAGATGCCCCGATTAAGGATTTCTATCTACCCAAATTTTCGGTTAGCAAGTGGGATAGTATCAGTGTGCCGGGTAATTGGGAGCGTCAGGGCTATGGAACTCCGATATACACAAATACGGTTTATGAGTTTGCTCCCAGTAATCCAACTCCACCAGCTCTACCAGAGGCAATACCCGTTGGTTTATATAGAACTGAGTTCTCAATCCCACTTCTGTTGAGAGATAGAGATGTATTTCTATGTTTTGATGGTATTAAGGGTGGCGTAACAGTGTATATTAATGGAGAGAAGGTCGGGTATAGCGAGGATAGTAAGACTAGGGCTGAGTTTCTAATTAATGACTACATTAGAGAGGGTGTAAATACACTTGCTGTGGAGGTTATGCGTTGGAGTACGGGTAGTTACCTTGAGTGTCAGGACTTTTGGAGACTCTCAGGCTTCGAGCGAGATGTGTATATATGGAGCCAACCACAGACTCGAATAGATGACTTTAGAGTTGAGGCTACACTAGATTCTACCTATCAGACAGGTATAATGAATCTAGAGATTGCACTCAAGAACACCTTTATAAATCCGACGGGTTATATGCAGGTATGGTATGAAATCGAGGATGAAAACCAGAAAATTATTGACTACTCCTACGTAGAGATGGAGATGGCGGGACACTCTTTAGATACTGTACGCTTTAGTGCTGAGTTACCAAAAGTTAAGAAGTGGAGCGCAGAGAACCCAAATTTATATAGCTTAGTGTTAAAGGTTAAGCAAGGGGGTAGATTTGTAGAGTACACAAGTGCCAAGATTGGATTTAGAACCACAGAGGTTATAGGAGATGACTTGCTGATAAATGGACAGCGAGTATTGTTAAAGGGTGTGAATTACCACGAGCACGATGAAGTAACGGGACACTACCTCTCTCAGGAGACCATCATAAAGGATATGAAACTTATGAAAGAGGCGAATATCAATGCAATTCGCACCAGCCACTATCCTCAAGGTCGTAAATTCTATGAACTAGCCGATAAGTATGGTTTTTATGTGGTCAGCGAGGCGAATATTGAGAGCCACGGTATGGGATTTGATAAGCGAAAGGGAGGTTCACTGGCTAATAATCCTATATGGTTAAACTCTCATTTAGAGCGCACCGAGAATATGTACGAACAGGTAAAAAATCATCCATCGGTAGTGATTTGGTCATTGGGTAATGAGTCAGGTAATGGTTATAACCTCTACCAGACCTATAACTACTTAAAGTCAGTTGATTCACTCAGACCCGTACAGTATCAGGGTGCCGAGTTGGAGTGGAATACAGATATATATTGCCCTATGTACCCATCCTTAGCGAAGTTTAAGGAGTACGCCACAGCAGATTACGGACGACCAATCATTGTGAGTGAATATTCCCACGCAATGGGTAACTCCTCTGGTGGGCTACGTGAGATATGGGATGTGATATATAGCTCCGATAATCTACAAGGAGGCTTTATTTGGGATTGGGTAGACCAAGGTCTATTGGAATATAACGCAGATAGTACTGATATTACTTGGTATTATGGAGGTGATTACAAGGGGATTGATGGTAAGTCAATGCCATCAGATGGTAACTTCTTGTGCAATGGTTTAGTTAGTCCTGATAGACGACCTCACCCAGCTCTACTAAGCGAGGTAAAGAAGGTGTATCAAAACTTTCAATTTGAGCTAGTCGATATAACTACGGGAGAATTTGAGATTACAAATTACAACAACTTCAGGGACTCTGATGACTATAAAATAGTATGGCGTGTAGTTCAGGGAGGAAAGGTGCAAAGCAGTGGCACGGTTAGAGGTGTGATACCATCATCTGAGAGTCGAATTATTAAATTAGGGGATATAACCTCAAGGTACAGCGATGAGTGCTATGTAGAGTTCTCGGTAACACTTACTAAGGATGAGGGTTTACTGAAAAAAGGTTATGAGATTGCCTCTGCTCAATTTATTGTAGAGCGTAAGAATGATAGCAGAAAGCAGTATAGTTCATCGACAAAGGTTACTCTGGAGCAGAATGATGAATCCATAGATGTTAGTAGTTCTTACTTTTTTCTCTCTATTGATAACCAGACAGGCTTCTTAAATTCATATAATGTGAATGGCGAACAGATAGTATATGAGGACTTTGGTTTACGTCCACTATTTTGGCGTGCCCCAACAGATAATGACTACGGTGCAGAACTCCCTATTGTAATGGAGGAGTGGAGAGTGGCAAGTAGCACCCTAAAGGCACAGAGTATCGAATCTAAGAGCGAAGGAAATGAGGCAGTTGTGTCGGTTCACTATGTACTTCCTCAGGGTACCTCGATGGATGTTGTATATACTATATATGGCAGTGGAGTAGTTGCAGTTCAGTGCAAATTCAATGGCAATTCTGCAAGTGAGGGGTATATTCCTAGGCTTGGTATGCGTATGCGACTCTATGACGGATTAACCGAACTCCAGTATCTAGGACGTGGTCCATACGAAAATTATGATGATAGGAACTATGGATCAGATATAGGTTTATATACAACGAAGGTTATCCAAGAGGGTTTTGATTATATACGACCACAGGAGACTGGACACCATACACAAACTCGCTATCTATCGCTGACTGGCACAAAGAAGAGTGGCGTAGCGTTTATTTCAGACAGTAGCTTCGGCTTTAGTGCTCTGAACTACTCCGTAGAGGATTTAGACGATGAGGGCTCAGATGCACTGCATAGGGATTATCAGTGGAATAACTTCTCTAAGGGTGAGACTCAGAGTGCAACTGATGCTTATGGTCGCAGGCGCAGACATAGCCACAGTTGGGACGTAGATACTAGACCCTACGTTGAGCTATCAATCGACCATCGCCACAGTGGTGTAGGTGGAGATAACTCTTGGGGTGCACTTCCATTAGAGGAGTATAGAATAAAGGCATCAAAGAACGAGAGTTGGGGCTTTACCATAGTCCCTATTAGAGATAAGGCGCAGAGCGCACAGTACTATAATTATAAATATTAGAATATGTTTACACTACTTCAAGCACAGACAGTTGGATTAGGCTCACTAATTCTGGCAGGTGGATGGCTTATGATTCCACTATTTTTACTATCGGCTATTTCGATATTTATCTTCTTCGAGCGTTGGGCAATGATACGCAAGGCGAAGGAGAGAGATAATAGGTTTTTAAATCGAGTTCGTGACCTACTCTATGAGGGCAAGGTTGAAAAGGCAATACAGCTTTGTAGAAATAAGCGTAGTCCGTTGGGTAGAATGATTGAGCGTGGAATTATGATGCAGGGTAGACCAAATGCCGAGATTCAAGCTGCAATCGAAAACGTTGGTAACCTTGAGGTATCTCGTTTAGAGAGCGGACTTCCATTTCTTGCCACTGTTGCAGGTGGTGCACCGATGATAGGTTTTCTGGGCACGGTTATCGGAATGGTTCAGGCGTTTATGAACCTATCGAGTGCAGGTGGAGCAGTTGATATGGGATTACTTTCCAGTGGTATATACACAGCTATGATTACAACAGTAGCAGGGCTAGTGGTAGGTATTCCAGCATACTTTGGATATAACTTCCTGACGGCAAGAATCGAAAGAATTATCTTCCAGATGGAGGCAAATACCCTCGCTTTTATAGATATAATAAATGTAGATAATAGAAGATATGGCAATTAAAAGGGGTTCAAAAGTAGATATAGGTGGGTCGTCAGCATCTATGACTGACCTTATGTTCCTGTTGCTTATATTTTTGATGATTGCCACTACATTGATTAACTCTAATGCAATTAAACTCGACCTACCAAAGAGTACTGCACCGAGTAAGGAAAAGGTATCGGTGGTGATTTCGATTAATGCACAAAGGGAGTTTTTTGTGGGAGATAGGCAAGTAGACTTTGCTGATTTAGAGTCGGTTTTAATGCGTGAGATGGAGAATGCGGACCAGCAGGGCGTATCGTTAAGGGCAGATAAGAGTGTGCCGATAGAGGATGTGGTAAGGGTAATAAATATTGCAACAGATAATAACTTTAAGTTTAATAGCATACAACTAGCAACTAGACCAGAGTAGAGATGATAATAGAACAGATAGTAAAGGAGTACTGCCAAGGTGCAGTAGAGGCACTTTATGGTGCAAATGACGTTGAGCTTCAGGTGAGTAAAACTCGCAAGGAATTTGAAGGTGATTATACATTAGTTACCTTTGCACTACTAAAGACATCACGCAAGAGTCCAGAGGTTACAGCTCAGGAGATAGGCGATTGGGTAGTTGCAAATTGTGTAAATGTTGAGAGCTATAATGTAATTAAGGGCTTTTTGAACTTATCGTTGACTCTAGATTTTTGGAGCGATATTCTACTGCAAGTAGCCAGTGATAGTAACTATGGATATGGAGAGAAGAGCGATAGGGTAGTTCTAGTTGAGTACTCTTCACCTAATACCAACAAGCCGCTACACTTAGGGCACGTACGTAATAATCTACTGGGATACTCAGTGGCTAGAATTTTGGAGGCAGCGGGCAATCGAGTAGTAAAGGTAAACCTTGTAAATGACAGGGGTATCCATATTTGTAAGTCTATGGTGGCGTGGAAGAACTTTGGAGGTGGTGAGACTCCTCAGAGTTCGGCAATGAAGGGCGACCACCTAGTTGGGAAGTATTACGTTGAGTTCGATAAGGCATATAAGGCACAGGTTAAGGAGCTGATGGATGGCAATATGACCGAAGAGCAGGCAAAGCGTGAGGCTCCAATTATGCGTGAGGCTTCGGAAATGTTGCTTAAGTGGGAGCAAGGAGATAGCGAGGTAGTGGAGCTATGGAAGATGATGAATGAGTGGGTTTATCAGGGCTTCGATGTAACATATAGAGAGCTGGGAGTATCATTCGATAAGACATACTATGAATCACAGACCTACCTACAAGGCAAGAAGCTAGTTGAGTATGGCCTAGAGAGTGAAGTATTCTATCGTAGAGAAGATGGTTCGGTGTGGATTGACCTAAGCGAGGATGGATTAGATGAGAAATTACTACTACGTGGTGACGGAACATCTGTTTATATGACCCAAGATTTAGGAACGGCACTTGAACGATATGATGAATATAAGTTCGATGATATGACCTATGTCGTAGGTAATGAGCAGAACTATCACTTTGATGTGCTAAAGTTAATCCTAAAGAAGTTAGGTTATGGCTGGAGTGATGCAATTTATCACCTCTCGTATGGTATGGTAGAGCTACCAGCAGGAAAGATGAAATCTAGAGAGGGTACAGTGGTAGATGCGGACGATCTAATGTCATCTATGGTAAGTGATGCTAGGGAGATGAGCGCAGAATTAGGTAAACTTGATGGACTCAGCGAAGAAGAGAGTCACTCAATATCAAGGCTAATAGGTCTAGGTGCATTGAAGTACTTTATCCTAAAGGTTGACCCTAAGAAGACTATGCTATTTAACCCAGCAGAGAGTATTGACTTTAATGGAAATACAGGACCATTTATTCAATACACCTTTGCTAGAATATGCTCTCTGGCTCGCCGAGCTAAAGAGCAGGGTATTGACAGTAGTTTAGAGAGACATACACTCATAGCCAAGGAGGTGGAGCTAGTCAAGTTGCTCTCGGATTTCTATCAAGTGCTTCAGAGTGCTGCTGCGGAGCATTCCCCAGCAGTTATTGCCGCATATTGCTATGATTTAGCTAAGGAGTATAATCAGTATTATCACGATAACCCAATACTAAAGGAGGGTATCGAACCAGCGGCTAAGAGCTTTAGATTGGCACTATCTGCACAGGTTGGAATTATGCTTCGCAAGGCTATGGGACTACTAGGCATTGAACTGCCAGAGAGAATGTAGATTAACGTATTTATTAATAATTGGCTAGTGATATAGCTAGTAAAACAACGCATAGAAATGTTTGAAAATTTAACGGATAAGCTAGAGAAGAGTTTTAAGATTCTCAAGGGTCAGGGACGAATTTCGGAGATAAATATTGCAGAGAGCCTTAAGGAAGTGCGACGTGCACTTATTGATGCTGACGTAAACTATAAGGTTGCAAAGACCTTTACAGATGATGTTAAGAAGAAGGCGATAGGTACCGATGTAATCAAGTCGGTGAATCCATCGCAGATGATAGTAAAGATAGTCCGAGACGAACTCGCACTACTAATGGGTGGTTCGGCAAGTGAGATAAATCTAAAGGATTCACCCTCTATAATACTTATAGCAGGTCTTCAGGGTTCGGGTAAGACTACCTTCTCGGGCAAATTAGCCTCGATGCTAAAGAAGAAGGGAAGATCGGTAGTATTAATAGCAGGTGATATATATCGTCCAGCGGCTATCGAGCAGTTGAGAATCCTAGGCGAGGGAATCGGAGTTGAGGTCTATACCGAAGAGGGTGTGCAGAGTGATGCCATTGGACTTGTCGAGCGAGGTGTAAAGTGGGCAAAGGCAAAGGGTGTAAATACGATTATTGTCGATACAGCAGGTCGTCTTGCCATTGACGAGGCAATGATGAATGAAATTACTGCCATTAAGCAAGCCGTAAAACCTAGTGAAACCCTCTTTGTGGTTGACTCGATGACGGGTCAGGATGCTGTAAATACTGCAAAAGAGTTTAATTCAAGGCTAAACTTTGATGGTGTGGTGCTAACTAAGTTAGATGGTGATACACGAGGTGGTGCGGCAATCTCTATTCGTTCGGTGGTTGATAAACCTTTGAAATTTGTCTCAAGAGGCGAGAAGATGGAGGATTTAGATGTGTTCCATCCCGAGCGTATGGCAGATAGAATCCTTGGTATGGGTGATATTGTTTCGTTGGTGGAGAAGGCTCAGGAGCAGTTCGACGAGCAAGAGGCAGCAAAACTTGAGAAAAAATTCCGCCGCAATCAATTCAACTACGAGGATTTCCTAAAGCAAATTGGGCAGATAAAGAAGATGGGCAATATCAAAGATATTGTCTCTATGATGCCGGGCGTGGGCAAAGCACTCAGAGGTGTGGAGATGGATAACTCAGTGTTTAAACAAACCGAGGCAATAATTCAGTCAATGACTCCATTTGAGCGTCAAAATCCAGATTCGTTAACCCCATCACGCAAGATGCGTATTGCCAAGGGTTCAGGTTATGAGGTTGCAGATGTAAATCGTCTAGTTAAGCAGTTTGAGCAGATGAGAACGATGATGAAGGGTGTGATTACGGGTAAGATGCCAAAGCTCAGAAGATAGATATTTTGATTATTAGTGAATAATACTTTAGAAAAGATGCAAATTATTGATGGTAAGGCAGTAGCTGCCGATGTAAAGGAGAGAATTAGAGTTGAGGTAGCCGAAATGGTAGCCAGAGGCGAACGTGCACCGGGTCTAGTGGCTGTGTTAGTAGGGGATGATGGTGCTAGCCGTACGTATGTTAATGCAAAGGAGAAGGCTTGCCAGGATCTTGGTTTTTATAGCGAAGTATTGCGTTTACCTGCCCAGACTACTCAAGAGCAACTCCTTTTAGAGGTAGCAAAGTTAAATGAAGATCCGAGAGTTGATGGCTTTATAGTACAGATGCCATTGCCACGCCATATAGATGAACAGAAGATTATAGAGGCTATTGATCCAGCAAAGGA
Organism: uncultured Rikenellaceae bacterium; assembly: GCA_964371395.1. Classification (GTDB taxonomy): domain Bacteria; phylum Bacteroidota; class Bacteroidia; order Bacteroidales; family Rikenellaceae; genus Mucinivorans. Next base: position 7,955 of record CAYJLU010000062.1, read on the forward strand.
TGTAGATGGTTTTCATCCAGTGAATGTAGGTAAGGTTAGCTTAGGTTTACGCCCTGCATTTGTGAGTGCAACCCCAGCTGGTGTTATGGAACTTATTAAGTACTATAATATTGAGACTACGGGAAAGAATTGTGTGGTAATTGGTAGAAGTAATATTGTTGGTCGTCCGATGTCGATTCTACTGAGCGAAAAGGGGATTGATTGTACTGTTACATTAGTTCACTCACGTACTGAGGATATTGCAAAGATTTGTAGAGAGGCTGATATTATTGTTGCTGCACTTGGTATTGCTGAATTCCTTAAGGGTGATATGGTTAAGCAGGGTGCTGTGATCATTGACGTTGGAATTACTCGTGTTGATGATGCAACAAAGAAGAGCGGATTTAAACTCCTAGGCGATGTATGTTGGGATGAGGTTGCACCAAAGGCCTCGTTTATAACCCCAGTACCGGGTGGCGTTGGTCCTATGACCATTGTCTCGCTTATGCAAAATACACTACTTGCACGAAAGTTAAAGTAAAGGGGTGAGTTATTACAAGATATATACACTGGGGTGTAAGTTAAACTATGCGGAGAGCTCCTCTATCGCTCGTTCGATGGAGAACCGTGGTATTGCTAAGGCGGAGGCGGATCAGAGTGCGGATATTGTGGTGATAAATTCTTGTGCGGTTACAGCTCAGAGCGAGAAGAAAACCAGAGAACTTATACGTAGGGTAGCTCGTGAGAATAGCGGAGCGGAGCTTATTGTTACTGGCTGCTATGCTAAATTGCGTGGCGAGGAGATACTCTCGATAGAGGGTGTGACTGGTGTGCAGCCGCTCAAGGAACTTACGGCATATAGTATTGGCGAGCGTACTCGTTCATTTCTTAAGGTGCAGGATGGGTGTAACTATCACTGTACATTCTGTACAGTATGGAGAGCAAGGGGTGAGAGTCGCAATGCACCAATCGAGGAGATTGTAGCTCAGGCGGAGAAAATTGCGGAGGTAGGTGTGCAAGAAATTGTGTTAACAGGGGTAAATATCGGTGATTTTGGCCGCTCTACGGGCGATAATTTTATCGATTTGCTACGTGCACTCGACAGAGTGGAAGGAATAAATAGGTATCGTATTTCATCGATAGAGCCGAACTTATTGTCTGCTGAAATATTGGACTTTTGCGTAGATAGCAAAAAATTTATGCCACACTTTCATATTCCACTCCAGAGTGGAAGCAATGATATTTTAAAGAAGATGGGGCGTAGGTATCGCACCGAGGACTTCGAGGCAAAGATAGATACCATTCGAGCTAAGATGCCAAATGCTTTTATAGGTCTGGATGTGATTGTTGGTTTTCCCGGAGAGAGCGACGAATTATTCGAATGTACAGTCAAGTTTCTAGAACGAGTAAAGCCATCGTTTCTCCATATTTTTCCATATTCACAACGCCCGAATACCATTGCGGCGGAGATGGATGGGCAAGTAGACCCGAGTGTAAAGAAGGCAAGAGTAAAGAGATTGGGAGAGCTATCTGATAGATTTCTAGGGGATTTTACAGTCAAGCAGCTTCAGCAAACCCAGTTAGTATTGGTGGAGGGTCGTGGTCGTGATGGCAAGCTCTTTGGCCATACGGAGAACTATATCAAGGTTTCTATCGAGGAGCAGTGTAGTGACGACCTTATCGGTACTATTATAACTCTATAAATGAGACCGTTGCAAGGCGGCGATATTTCAAAGATAACTCTAATGACTCTTCAGTCACATACTTTAAGTATGCTCCTTTCA
>CAYJLU010000063.1:0-9570 GCA_964371395.1 uncultured Rikenellaceae bacterium
TTGATAGGTGGATGAGATTTTGAAGATGGCTCTAAGGGCTATGAAAGGAGCATACCTAAAGTATGTGACTGAAGAGTCATTAGAGCTATCTTTAAAATATCGCCGCCTTGCAACGGTCTCATTTGAGTTATCTTTAAAATATCGCCGCCTTGCAACGATCTCCACCTGTCGCCGCACAATGCTAATCACACCCTACTCAATATACAGCACCAACCCCTTGAGGTACTCTCCCTCGGGGTGATAGATACTAATTGGGTGATCGGCAGGTTGTGATAAAAAGTGAAGTATTCTAACTGAACGACCTGCTATTGCCGCTCCGCTAAATACTGCTCTACGAAACTGCTCACGACTCACCGCCTGAGAACAACTAAATGTAAAGAGTATTGTCCCTTTAGGTGCTTTGGAGATAGCTGCTGCATTTAGACGCTTATACGCCTGAAGTGCATTATCTAGTGCTCCACGGTGCTTTGCAAAGGCTGGAGGATCAAGTACGATTAGATCATACTCATCGCTCTGCATATTGCGCACATAGTTAAGCGCATCGGCAACTATCTCTCGATGCACAACACTACTTTGGCTAAAGTTAACCTCTATATTCTCCGTGCATAGCTCTATTGCCCTTTGTGAACTATCAACCGAATCTACGCTCACGGCTCCACCAGAGAGTGCCGATAGTGAGAATCCACCAGTGTAACAAAATGTATTGAGTACTCTACGACCCTTGGAGTAATGCTTCAAGAGTTCTCTATTATCCCTCTGATCAATAAAGAAACCTGTCTTTTGCCCTCCTTCCCAGGCAGCCTGTAACTCTATTCCATTCTCGACAATCTTTTCGTGGTTAGGGGCCGAACCTATTAGGTAACCATCAATGACCTCTACTCCACTCTGAAATGGGATAGTGCCACTACTCTTATCATACACTGCACTTACCCCAACAATCTCGACAAGTGCTCTTGAAATAGCCTCACGCATTAGGTATATACCCACTGCGTGCGCCTGCATTACCGCCACACTACCATATACATCTACAACCAGCCCCGGTATACCATCTCCCTCGCCGTGTATTAGCCTATAACAGTTCGTATGATCAACATCTACTAATCCTAAAGCTCGACGCAACTTCAATGCCTCATCTATTCGTGCACTCCACCACTGCTGATCAATATCCACCTGCTCAAAGCTAAGTACTCGCACGGCAATCGATCCAGTAGCACATATTCCACGAGCCAAAAAGTCGCCCTTTGAGCTAACTACATCTACAATATCACCCTCCTGAACATCGGCATCACTGCTCTGTATAGCACCTGAGAATATCCACGGGTGTCTACGAAGCAAAGACTCCTCCTTACCTCGCTTTAATTTAATTTGTATCATAAGGTAGTGTTAAAATTTAATCTCTTCGTGCAAAGCCAAGGTAGTAGATAATGGTTGCAACTGCCGAGAGTGCAGCCACAAGGTAAGTACGAGCAGCCCAAGATAGAGCCTCCTTAGCCTGTGAATGTTGTTCTCTGGTTAACATATGCTGATCCTCAAGCCATACAAGCGCCCTACTAGAGGCATTATACTCAACTGGAAGCGTCACAATCGAAAAGAGAGCCGATACTGCTAACATACCGATACCAACCCAAAATACCCACGACATTGCGCTACTATCAGAGGTGTACATAAGTGCGACTCCACCGATTAGAAATAGGAATGACCACTGCGACGAAAATTGAGTTACAGGAACAAGTGCCGAACGCAACTTAAGCGGTGCATATCCCCTTGCGTGTTGCACGGCGTGCCCACACTCGTGCGCTGCAACAGCTGCTGCCGATACTGAATTTGAACCATATACCCCCTGAGATAGATTTACTGTCTTAGTTCGTGGATTGTAGTGGTCCGTGAGTCGTCCATTTACCTGTGTCACCTTCACATCATAGATACCATTATCTCGTAACATCTTCTCCGCTACATCCTTACCCGTCATACCACCACTGAACATTACCTTTGAGTACTTACTAAATACACTCTGTAACTTCCACTGAACCACCATACCAATAATACCTATAACTATCAGTATCAAAAAATTTGCATTAATCATCATCTCTGTTAACTATTATATACATATATTAAAAATTAGCCCCCTACTTTCTTCTCGAATGCTTTAAAACCATCACCTAAAGTTTCGTGTGCATTGACTACAACCATAAATGCCGCTTCGTCAATCTCACGCACTCTTTCCTGCATCAATATAGATTCTCTTCGAGATATTACCACAAATATCATATCCTTATCAGCACTTGAGTACATTCCCTGTGCCTTGATAAAGGTGCCGCCTCGTGATAGGTCATCTATAATAAAAGAACGAATCTCATCTTTCTTATCCGAAAGTATAAAGATTAGCTTATCACCCGAGCCTCCCTCTAGGATAAAGTCCACAACCTTTAAGCAAATAAATAGTGTTACTAGTGAATATAACGGTACTTTCCAGTCACCTATTACAATTAAACCAAAAATTATCACTATCGAATCAACAATAAGTAACGCTCTGGCTATCGGTAAGTGCATAAACTTAGAGATAAGCATACCAACAATATCTGTTCCGCCACTTGTAGCGTGAGATTTGAGTATGAAGGCAACACCAATGCCGATAATACAACCTCCAAATATACACGCTAGTAACACATCATCTGATAAGTTAATTACCCCGCCAATCATCGTTACAGGGTCAGTGCCAATGAAGTAAGTCATTCCATTCATTATAGCAGGTAGTGCTAATGCTGCAAAGATGGTCTTTACTCCAAGGTGCCCCCCCAAAAAGATAAAGGCAATAATCAGTAGAGGTACATCTAGAATCAGGCCCCAAGTTCCCACCTCAAGCCCCGGAAAAATATAGTTTAATGCCACACCTGCTCCATACACTCCGCCTGGGACAATCTGATACGGAGTAATAAACAACACATAACCTGCGGCAATAAGAAAACTACCCAGTAGGATATACAAATACTGTCGTAAGGTCTTTAGTGTAAACACCTCTTTTTTAATCGAATTTATAATCTTGTGCATTCTATCAATTAATATTTCTATTACTAATTCTACATCTCTTTTAACATTAAGAGTGAGGCTCAAACTCCAAAGTGGAGTTGTGAGAGCCTCACGTCTTATTTTAGTTTTGTTTTAGGCGAAAAAATTGAATTTAACTTCTCTTCATTCAGCCAAAATTTTCTCTGCAAGTTCAAGGATAGTCGTATCATCAAGAACCACTACACCGCCATCTGGCCCCGGCTCAACGTGTAGCCCTTGAGGCTTACCTTCACCCTCACGGTAGTGCGAACCTCCGAAATAATTTCTTACTGTATCAGCCTCGATAGAGAGTTCACTGGCGATACGTTGCATAGAACCACTTGGAAGTGCATCTTTAATGCGTCTTAGTTGATTAAATGAGATTGTTTTCATAAGCGCAAATATTTTTTAAAGGTTGGAAACTGTTGGTTTTCTGATTATAAAATTAATCTTTTTTTCTGAGTTTTCCAAATATTTTTTGCTTTTTTTCCACTATTCTCAATAAATCTTCAACCTATACTCTCTACTATATTATTTCTCCTTAATCAAAGCTGAGGCTTGCGAAGAAATTCCCTCGCCTCTTCCCTCAAATCCTAGTCGCTCGGTCGTGGTAGCTTTTACACTAACCCTACTAACATCTAGAGCCATAACCTCGGCAAGTTTCTGTCGCATATCTTGTATATAGGGTGCAAACTTTGGAGCCTGAGCCACAATTGTACAGTCTACATTACAAAGCTCGTAACCAGCACTGCGCACTACTTCGCAAACCCTAGAGAGCAACTCCGTACTATCAACACCCTTAAACTCATCGCTACTATCTGGGAAGTGCGATCCAATATCGCCAAGTGCTGCCGCTCCTAGAATTGCATCACAGAGTGCGTGAATCAAAACATCGCCATCAGAGTGTGCTATTAACCCGAGGTGATAATCTATATTTATACCACCAACTCGTAGAGGAATACCCTCCACGAGTCGATGAACATCATATCCATTCCCTATTCGAAACATATTGTTGTGATTTCTCTGGAATAGTTCGCTATAATTATTCTACTTCTCTACCACAAAACCAGTCTTTGCACTCTGATTCCATAGCCATACATACTTTGAATCTGTCTTTACAACTGTCATATCCATTGACGTTGATGAAAGATTGCTGAGGCCAGTTGAAGTAATCTGAGCACTTGCTACTTCTCCTACTGTTACTGGCAGACCGTCCTTGATATAGACGATAAAGTAAGCACTCTGACTGTCGGTTTGCATCTTATAGCTATAACCATAGGTTGCTCCTGTACGAACACCTATCTGGTGTAGCTGGACATCATACTCCATTATCGGGCTAGCGTTATAGAATGCTCCCGGTAGTTTAGCAGTAGCCACAAAATCACTCTGCTCTTGAGGTACCTCTGGAGTATTTGGTGACTCGCAAGATGTCATTGCTAGCGTTGCACTTAGTACTAATGCTAGTACAATTATATATTTTTTCATAATATTTCTATTTTTCAAATAAATACGTTAAGTAATATAGCGTTTATTGGCTTACTACCATAATTGTTTTCTTAAGTACTTCAGTACTACCATCTTGATAGCTAATCGTACAAGTTAGATCATAATAACCCGGCATATCAAATGTTATTAGGTTATCAGAATTGATAATAAAGCCATCGAACTCCCATAAAAGAGATGTGTAACTATCTGAGATGTTAGTAATCATCGGAGCGTAAGTATCACCAACAGTGTAGCTTGACTTAAGACCAGAAAGTGCTGAAGTATTAGCAGTTAATGGAAGTGTAGTAAATGTTGTTTCGTCTGATACTGACGTTGATGTTGCCTTAGCTTCGTACTCGGTATCAGGATTTAGGCCTGTCAATTTGTATGTGTTACTATTAGTAACCTCAATAGTGTTCCAATTTGTAGCCGAGGTTTCTTTGTACTCTAGCGTCCACTTATCGCCTGAGATAAATGAAACTAGTGCTTCTCTTTGCGAAGCTTCAACCGATAGGTTAGCGGTCACCTCTATTGAAAGTGTAACTGTTCCTGCCTCATTAACAATATTCTTAAGCTCAACTGATGGTGCTACGCCCTCCCAACTCTCAAAGCCATAGCTACCAATGCCAAATTTAGTTACATTCCTAGCCCCCGGGTATGCAATACGATTATAGTCATCAAATGCAATTGTACTACCATTTGACTCGATAGCTCTTACATACATATTATCAGGGGTAACATTCAACCTATTAGTCTGATAAGCTGATTCATAGGCATTCGTACCTGCTCTAACCTGTGTAATAATAAGACCAGTTCCATCAAGTGGCTCATCCCAACTTTCGTTTGCGTGGCTCTCAAGTAGGAATACTTCGCCTTCAGTGGCAGTTGGAATATAGTACACTATCTCAGGGTTTTGAGTCATCGGCATTATTGTTATCTCATCCTCACTAAGTGATGTTAGGCTTACAGGCTCTGCCCAACCTAGCAATCTACGCTCATATGCAATGTAAGTTGGCGGGATATGCCCTCCTGCATTGTATCCACCTCCACTCATAATGGAGATATTATAGAATCCTACGGAAGTACCGCCTGATCCTGCGTAGTCTGTATCGTATAGGTCAGGTAGACCTATAACGTGACCAAATTCGTGCGTAAATGTACCAATACCTGCAAGATTAGCTCCTGAGCGACCCGAAAGTTCTGATGTACAGGCATAAACTCCGATTTTTTTACCATCAAAGTCTCCATATCCACGAAGATCCGAACGGTGAGGCCAGATTGAATTAGCTGGACCACCCTCTGCCTCATTATATCCTGCATAGAATACAAAGACTGCATCAATAATCTCATCGTTATTAATATCATAATCAGCGAAGTTCACACTAGCATTGGCTGCAGAACAAGCATCAAATATCATTTGAGCTGGGCGAGCATCGAAATCACCAGAATTCGCACCATAATAGCTCATTGAATTAGGGAGTGTTACTATATCTGTAACTATGAACTCTGGTTCGTACTCTCCTCGAGAGTTGAAAATAAAGTAATCTTTAGAACTACCAATAGCTCCACCTACGCTATAACCCTTCTGGTTAAGCATAGCTGTGAATGTAGCTGATGTATGTTCAGATTGAAACTTAACATCACTAAATTGAGCTAGAATAACAATGTTTTTTTGAGGGAACATAACGCTAAATGCCCTATCTTGCTGTGGGCTATGCGCAGGAACAGTTGCCATTGTTCTAGAGGATTCAAGCGCACTTCTTCTAATTGCGGCTGCTTGTAGTCCAATAGCCTCATAGCTAGGATCTACGCCTTTAGAAATACCTGCTGCAAAGTTTCTTTCATCTTGTGTGCGGCGTGATGGGTCATTGTATCTCACCGTTGGGATTGAACGAGTTGCTGCATTACTGAATATTTCAGGTGTATAGTAGTAATAGAAACCATCATCTAACTGGACTATTTGATAGCCATCAGAACTTAGGGTGTAGTGATAGAATTCGTCACCAAAAAGTTGCACTGTGATGGTTGTACCGTCTGGTTGCTCTATTTCAATAGGGTGGGGGTAAGCTGGAATTGCACTTGCAAAGTGAATTGACATCAAACAAGCTCCCAAAAGCAGTATAAGTTTTTGTTTCATTGTTATATGTATTTATTATTAGGTGTTAATATCTTTGTAAAGATAGAGATTAAAAGTTACAAATCAAATAATTGTAAATATTTTCATTAAAAAAAATAAAAAAGCTGCATATTTTAATATTAATTAGTTATATGCGAGTATATTAAAAAAATAATCGAATCAAATTTCCGAAACGCCCTGAAATTTTCACAATCTCCACTCCTTAATTGTCTAAACGCCACTAAACTACCTTTTAGTATAATGATAAACCAAAATAATATAGCTACTGCGCTAAGAACTTGCGAACTAACTCCTCTGAACGATCTAACTCTTCGCAAAAACCCATATGACCTGAGTTCTCTAGAACCTCAAAGCTAGCCTTTGGCAACTCCTCTAAAACCTTGACCCACACCTCATTTGAAATATATGGATCGTCAGCTCCAAATATAAATAGTACGGGATTAGCCGCCGAAAATGATCTTATAGACTCCGTTCTATCGCTACGCTGTGCCATACCCTTTAGTGTCGCTACAAGTGCGGCATCGTCGGTGAGTAAAAATTGCTCGATCTTCTCCTCAATCTGATCAGAACATCGCCTTTCGTTCAACTTTGAAAAACCCTTAAGCGGATTTAAACTAACAAGCATCTCCTTCTTACCTGCCAAAATAAGAGCAATTTCACGCTCTCGCTTCTCTCGACTTAACTCCGAATCAGCAATAGGAAGAGAATGGAACATCACAAGCCTCTGAATTCTATCCCTATCAATATCTACCAAGACTGATGCTACATAACCTCCCATAGAATGAGCTAACAGATTATAACTCTCAACTCCTAACTTAGTTAAAGTACCGGCTACAACCTCAGCCATAAACTCCATTGATATGGACTCTAAATCACCATAAGTGGAGAGTCCACTTCCCGGCAATTCAATAGCAATCACCCTATAACTCTTGCCTAGCCTTCCACCAAACTCTTCGAGTAGTTCTATACTCTGCCCATATCCGTGCAACATAACAACTACTTGCTCACCTTTACCATAGTCTGCATAACGCACCACTACATCGTTAACAGATAGAAATGCCTCCATATTACTCTTCGATATTAATTACTCCCTGAAAAACTCTTCGTGCAGGCCCACTTAGCTCTACTTTGCTATAATATATGCCACGCCTATAAAACGACACCAAGAGTGTACCACCAGTAGCCTGAAGTGTATATGAGCAGTCACCCTTAGCACCCTCAATCTTTGCGATTACCATAGCGGCGGCAACAGCCCCAGTTCCACAAGCCCAAGTCTCATCCTCGACTCCTCGCTCAAAGGTACGTATAGATATATCATCACCTAGAATCTTAACATAATTTACATTGGAGTCGTACCTCTGACGTAGTCTACGAGCTACATCGTACTCGAAATCTCGATTAACTACAACAAGATGGGGTGAACCTGTATCCAGAAAGTAACCATCCTCAATGACGTGCAATATATCGACATTCTGCATAGAAATTGCAATATTCTGAGCATCAAGCACTCTAGAACTATGCAGCCCATCTATTGCACTAAAGCTCTTAGTTGCACCACCAATGCCCAAATCATCGGCAAAGCGAACAATACACCTTCCGCCATTACCGCACATTGAACCCTCTCTACCGTCGCTATTGAAATAACGCATAGTAAAATCAACTTCGTTCTGATCGCTGCTACCCAAAACCATAAGCCCATCAGCACCAATACCAAAACGGCGATGACAAAGCTTTGCTACTAAATCAACACTCAATTCTAGAGCGTCGTTCGTTCGCCCGTCGAGGAGGATAAAATCGTTACCCGCACCCTCATATTTAAAAAATTGTAGTTCCATAATACCTACAAAGTTACTATATTTGTGGAAATAAAAATACAAAAATATGGTAGAATCAATAAAATTACACCGATCGACTAGGAGTTATACTCCAAATCGCCCAATCCCAAATGATACTATGCGACAACTTATCGAGGCAGCTACACGTGCCTCGACCACAGGTGGTATGCAGCTCTATTCAATCATTGTGACCGAGAGTTCAGAGGGCAAAGCAAAGCTCGCACCACTTCACTTTAACCAACCAATGGTGGAGCAATGCAGCGCAGTGGTAACATTCTGTGCGGATATTGCACGCTTTTCGAGATGGTGTGAACTAGGGGATGCAAAGCCAGAATATGATAACTTTGCGTGGTATGTAAATAGTGCTATTGATGCCCTACTTGCTGCACAGAACTTTGCCACTGAGGCGCAAAGCGAAAATCTCGGCATATGCTACCTTGGTACCACTATCTATACAACGGCTGGTATTATCGAGGCTCTGAACCTTCCTAAGGGAGTAATACCCGTAACTACAATTGTGGTGGGTTATCCAGCAACTCAAACCAACCTCACACCTCGCCTGCCACTAGAGGCTGTGTGGCATAGTGAAAAGTACGAGACTCCATCTGATGAAGAAATTAAGGAGTACTGGGCTGAAATAGAAAGCTCAGCACAAACCGCTGAAATACTCAAAGCAAACGATCTTCCAACACTCCAAAGGGTATTTACTGAGTGTAGATACAAGGGCAAAGACAATATCGCAATTTCTGAGTCCTATATAGAGGCGTTGCGACAACAGGGATTCCTAAAATGAGACCATTGCAAAACTTATGTTTTGCTCCGCTATGAAGAGCGTTGATAGGTGGATGAGATTTTGAAGATGGCTCTAAGGGCTATGAAAGGAGCATACCTAAAGTATGTGACTGAAGAGTCATTAGAGCTATCTTTAAAATATCGCCGCCTTGCAACGGTCTCATTTGAGTTATCTTTAAAATATCGCCGCATTGCAACGGTCTCAAAATAGGAACTATGATCTAGCTAAAAGTGTCTCTATAAAGGAAAGCAGAGAGGGTGAACTAACTAAAGTTA
>CAYJLU010000064.1:0-9472 GCA_964371395.1 uncultured Rikenellaceae bacterium
CTCGTCAGGCTCATAACCTGAAGGTCGGGGGTTCGAGTCCTTCCTCCGCTACAAAACTCAATGTAGCAAACTTTTAAGCGGCAAATCTCAGGTAAGAATTGCTTAAAGTAATTAAAGAGAGTTAGAAGATAAAGAAGATCAAACAAGATTAAAGAGGAGTAACCAAAACGGTTGCCCCTCTTCTTTTTTTTTCTGTTAATACCATCACGCTCAATAAAGGCTCACTCCTTTTTCATTACTCTAGCACAACTAAATATATACGAGTAGCACTATATTTCCTTAATTGCTTCGTCGTAGCTTTTTTAATTTGCAAATAACTTTTGTTGTTTATATCTTTGTGGCCTAGTGAAACTACTGTAAAACTTCAAATTGTCAGAAGATCCTTCTGGTTGATGATCAATTGCTTAGATTAAGTAGCGAACTTTATCCCTAAGTGTGTGAGTTGTACGTTGAAGTTCTATAGAGAATTTAGTGTTAAAGCGGTGATTTTTTACGAAGAATAATACAAAATAGTTTGAAAAGAGTTAGAGGTGGAATTTCAAGAACTCCGATGGAGGTTCTTGTGCGGTTGGCACTACCAGTAGTGATGTCTTCGCTTCTGGCGATTTGCTATAATATGGCTGATATCTATTGGATTGGACACGTAGGTAGTGATGCAGTAGCGGCGGTAGGGAGTGCTGGGCTATTTGTCAATCTTGGTATTGCGCTGTGTAGTATAGTTTCGATGGGTGCAATGGTTACAATTTCTCAGAGCGTTGGGAGTCGTGATAGATTATTGCAGAATCGCTATGCAGCTACTGCTCTTGCCTTAGGTCTGGGTTTAGGGATAAGTTATAGTCTGATGTTGCTACTATTCCCTAGTCTTTTTATCAGTGTGCTGGATATTCAGGAGGTATGGGTGCACGACGCAGCAGTGAGCTATCTTCGTGTTATGGGTTTGGGTACTGTACTACTCTTTGCGAACCTAACCTTTACAGCTATTCTCAATGCACACGGCAGGACAAAGTTATCTTTTCGGGCAGTTCTATATGGCAATATAATTAATATGATACTCGACCCACTATTTATTGTAGTATTTGATTGGGGTGTCGAGGGTGCGGGTATAGCTACTGTGGTGGCTTGGCTTATATCTTTCATATATTTTTATAGAACATTGCTCCGAAAACGGGTAGTTAGCGTGAAGCTACGTAGGGCTAGTATAGTTGCACTTAGACGTATTGTAGCGATTGGTAGTGCTAGTGCCATTCATAGATTATCGTTTACTCTTATAACTATCTTTATTGGTAATATTGTGGCTTCATTTGGAGCAGATGCTATTGCTGCACAGAAGGTTGGCTTTCAGGTTGAGAGTCTAACATTTATGATAATAGGTGGATTGCAACAGGCACTACAAATAGTTGTGGGACAGAGTTATGGTGCAGGTAATTTATTGGGCATTAGAAAGTTTTACCGCTCTGCGATAAAGCTAGGATTGTCAATTTGTGTGGTTACTACATCTGTGTTTTTACTCTTCCCCGAAGAACTTATAGGTTTCTTTGTTGATGATCCCGAAACTATTGCAACGGGTAGTAGTTATTTGATAATATTGGGTTATTCGCAGTTATTTATGACCTTGGAGATGATAACTGGTGGGGCATTCAATGGTCAGGGATTAACCTACTACTCGGCAACAATAAGTATAGTATTTACAGTACTTAGAGTGCCACTGGCCATCATACTGTCTAATACTTCACTAGGTATACTTGGTGTTTGGTGGAGTATATCTATAACTAGTATGCTCAAGGGTGTTGTATCGGTAATAATCTACCGCATAAAGTATCTTCGAGCACTGCGCAAATTTTTAAAACTAAGACAAACCCCCTAAATATATAAACGATAAAACAATGTTGGAAATAAACGAGTTATCAGACCTCTTGCTCGATGGTCTCTTCGGGTTAGAGAAAGAGAATCTAAGGGTTACCGCTCAGGGCAAATTAGCACTTACGCCTCACCCAAAAATTTTTGGCGATAAGTCCGAAAATAGGTTTATTACGACCGACTTTTCGGAGAGTCAAGTCGAGATGATTACCCCACCACTAGGCTCAATAGATGAAGCCTGTAACTTTATTCATACTCTCCACGATATAGTAACTGAGGAGATTGGCGAGGAGTTGCTATGGCCTCAGAGTCTTCCAGCTCTACTTCCCAACGAAGATAGTATTCCAGTTGCAAGGTATAGTGGAGCAAATAAGTCAGATGAGGAGTACCGTGAGATGATAGCAGAGGTTTATGGTACAAATCGTCAGATGATGTGTGGTATTCACTTTAATGTATCGTTGAGTGATAGATTTTTTAGCGAATTATCACAGAGATCTGGCGAACCTATTGCTACACTAAAGGAGAGGTTATACCTAAAGATTACAAGGGGAATTATGCGCCACCGCTGGCTACTAATGTGGCTCTTTGGCGAAACACCAGTAACCGAGCCTGACTTTAAGGTTCTATCATTGGATGAAGAGCCTAAGTATGAGAAGATAAGGTGTAAGGATGGCATTGCGCTACGTTCTGGTCCCGGGGGATACAGAAATAGAAAGGACTATGTTATGGACTTTAGTTCGATGGAGGCGTATAATCGAAGAGTACAGAGTTTGATAGATAGTGGAGAGTTGCGCTATGCTAAGGAGTTGTACTTGCCAGTGAGATTGAAGTGCTTAGAGAAGGATGGAGGCGCACCATCATATATCGAGATTAGGTTTTTGGATCTTGATCCACTGTGTAGCTATGGAGTTAATAGTGATGCGCTATATTCTGCGCACGCTCTATTTCTATATGCGCTGCTTGAGGAGGAGTCTTCGGAGTTTTGCGAGTCAAGGCAGAGTATTGCCACTAGAATGGGGGATGTGGTCTCGTGCGTTGGGCGTAGAGCTGATGCTCACTTTCCAGAGGATATTGCGGACGGTGGCTTAATCTCCTCTGAGGTTCAGAGATTAGTACTAGAAATGAAGAGCGTGTTGCAGAGCTACGGAATACTGAATCAGGAGCGTTATATGGAGGTATTTCAGAGAATGGAATATCTGGCTCTAAATCCAGATGAGCGTAGCGGAACCAAGGTCTTTAGGGAGAGTCAGCGTGAGGGTTTTATCTCGTGGCATCTTGCACTTGCAAAGGAATATAAGGCTGAGAGTCAGGGTGTGGGTTATCGTTTTTGGGGGTTTGAGGAGATGGAGTTATCTACTCAGTTGTTAATGCGTGCGTCGTTGTGTCGAGGTGTTGCAGTAGAATTAGTTGATCGTTCGGATAACTTTATTCGATTAATCAGAGGTGATAAGTGTTCGTTGGTAAAACAAGCCACTAAAACTGAACTAGATAACTACGCCACTGTGATGGCAATGGAGAACAAGGTCGTAACCAAAAAGGTGCTATCAAGAAGTGGAATTAGAGTACCAAGTGGTGGAGAGTATAGCTCACCAGAGAGTGCTATGGCAGATAGTGCTAGCTATCTAGGTGACGAAATTGTAGTAAAACCTAAGAGTACGAATTTTGGCATTGGGATTACTATTCTTAAGGGTAATTGGAGTATAGAGGACTATGAGAAGGCACTAGAGATTGCATTTGCTGCCGATAGTACGGTTTTAGTCGAGGAGTTTATTTCAGGTAAGGAATATCGTATATTTGTTATTGATGGTCGTGTCGTAGGTGTGTTGCATCGTGTGCCAGCAAATGTTGAGGGTAATGGTCTAAGTACAATAACAAAGCTAGTGGAGTTAAAGAATCGTGATCCACGCCGAGGTAAGGGTTATCGTACGCCGTTGGAGAAGATAAACCTAGGGGTTGAGGAGAAGATGTTTTTGGCAATGCAGGGTTTATCGGTAGATTACATAGCGAAGGCTGGAGAAGTGATATTTTTACGTGAAAATTCTAATATAAGCACTGGAGGTGACAGCCTAGACTTTACCGACGAACTCCATCCATCATACGCAGCCATTGCAGTTAAGGCAGCCGAGGCAATGGGGGCTAAGATTACAGGTGTGGATATGATGATTGAGGAGATAAGTGTGGATGCCAAGGATGGGGGGTACTCAATCATTGAGGTGAACTTTAATCCCGCAATTCATATTCACTGTTACCCATACAAGGGAAAAAATCGTAGGCTTAACTTCTTAGTATTAGAGGCGTTGGGTTATTAGGTATAGTTTTTGCCTGACATCATTTATAATTTTTTTAGAAATTGAACGTTACACTAACGATAGATAAATCCAAACTTAGATGAATAAAGTTATTATGTATATTCTTCCGATAATATTTCTAATACTTACCTTTTTAGTTATATTCTATATCTCAAAGCGTATGTCGTGGGCATTTTCGCTCTCAATGAAGATAACCACAATTAGTTTTGTGGCGATTATCGCTCTATTTATGACCAGTATGATGGTGATAATGCGTACAAATGCAATCTCAACCACTGCTCATATCCTAAACAATATCTCTACAATCGGACTAGGTATATTCCTAATGCTGCTTATCTCGACTGTGGCAGTGGATTTGGTGCAAATTTTCGTAAAGATGCAACCACGTCTCTTTGGAATCATCGTTGCATCACTGACAATCGCCCTATCTGGTTATTCGCTGTGGAATGCTCAACATATTAGAGTCTACCAACAAGACGTGGTAATGCCGAACCTTAATGAACCTATGAGAATAGCACAACTATCGGATATTCATATTGGTCACTTCTGGGGTAAGGATACAGTTGAAGAACTAGTGGATATAGTCAAAAACGAGGATGTGGACGCAGTTTTGATAACTGGTGATATGTTCGACGGTCGTGTCAGACTTAATCAGGAGGTCATTAGACCATTTAATCAACTTAACGTCCCAGTCTTCTTTATTGAGGGTAACCACGATGGCTACTCTGGGTCAGGGGATATAAAGAGAATGTTGAAGCAAAATGGCATTCAAGTTCTAAGTAATGAGATGATAGACCTTAATGGTGTTCAGCTTATTGGTCTTGATTATTTGCTTGCAGACCAACAAACAGCCAATACATTTCACGCTCCAACCTCTGAACTGACCATTAAAGATATACTTCCGACTATGGGAATCGATAGGAGTCGCCCGTCAATACTTCTGCACCATAACCCAGTAGGTTTGGCTTATGCAGCCGAGAGTGGAGTTAACCTATACCTTGCTGGTCATACCCACGCTGGACAACTATTTCCTGCAACACTCATTGCGAGATTGATGTTTCCATATAATAAGGGGTTATATCGATATAATGATGATACTCAGATATATGTAAGCCAAGGGAGTGGGACATTTGGGCCGCCTATGCGACTTGGTACTCATAGCGAGGTGACTATCTTTAATCTAAAATAGAGAAGTAGGTTTTTAACTAGGCTGAGAGTCTTTTTTTTAGTGGGGAGGGGATAGTGGTTTGTTTGAGGTGTATAGTTGCTTGAGAGAGGGAGGAGTGTTGTGACCAACTCTTACCAGAGTGTGCAGATAATCTCAATGCTTGTCCGATAGCTAAATTTGAGGTAGTTTTTAAGTTTTTATGGTGCTCAATTACAAAAAATAGAGATTAATGTATAACTTTGTAATGCTATTAAATACATTACCGCTAATTACCTGAACGACCTTGAAAATAGTTAAACGACGATTAATTAAAGATTTACTCTCCGCTCCGTTTATAATACTACTGCTTGTGGCATTCGTGCTGTGGTTCCTAACGATGCTGGCCAAGGATTACTCAACTATCTTAGAGTTGGAAGTTGAGATTGAATCAGACTATGACTCTAACTTACAGATTACCGATAATTTGGTTAGTGTAAATGTTCTGGCAAGCGGAAATGGACGAGACCTGTTGCAGTATAAGTTTGGTTTAGCCGAGGATATTGTAGTACCACTCTCTAAGTTATCACTTAGTCAAGACAGCGGTGCTGAACCGTTCTTTTATCGCATTGATGGCAAATCTATGGAGCAGGCCATTGCATCCGAACAACCGAGATTTACTGTGCAGATGGTCGTCGATACAATCCAGCAGGTAAGAGTCTCTCCACTTATCACCAAGCTGTTACCTCTATACTCAATGATTGATATTGAGTGCGCTGATGGATATATGCTCGAAGGCGGTGTATCGCTATCGTTAGACTCTATATCTGTAAAGATGCCCGAGGTTATCGAAGAAAATATTAAGGCGATATACACCGAACCTCTGGAGTTTGACGCAGTCAGAGGGCATATCTCTGGCATTGTCTCTATTGCACTTCCTCTTGATGTTGTGGCTAGCGAGGATGTTGTAAGGTATAGCGCAGATATAGTTGGATTTACCGAGGAAGTCTATAACCTAAAGGTAAATATGGACAAGCGTCAAGTTGCAGTCGTATCACCAAGATATGTTAATGTAATAACGAGAGTACCTCTCAATAAGAATTCGAGGCAACGAACAGCAGCAATAGAGGCGTATGTAGATAGTACAGTTTCGGATCTAAATGGTATTATGCGTAGAGTTAGGCTTAGAGGAGTACCCGAAGATGTTATTACATACTCTATTGAACCTGAATATGTGGAAGTTCACAGTATAAAATAGATGAAAGTAGTAGGACTAACTGGAATAATGGGCTCGGGCAAAAGCTCCGTGGCACAGGAACTCTCTAAATTGAGCGTACCACTGTATAATTGTGATTCTAGAGCTAAAGAGTTGATGGATAGTGAATTGAAGTGTCAGCTTATAACTATTGTAGGGGAGGGATTATTCGATGCTCAGGGCAGGATGAATCGAGGTTATATGGCAGATAGGATATTTAATAGTTCATACTTGCGAAATGAGGTGGAACGTCTAGTACATAGCGCACTGAGAGAGGATATGCTCGAATGGATAGCAGCTCAGGGCAGTTCAAGTAGATATGTAGTTGTGGAGAGTGCCATACTCTACGGTAGTATTATTGAGCAGGATATGGATATAGTAGTTGCTGTTTTGGCTAACGAGGATGAGATTATAGGGCGTGTGATGGCTCGTGACGGTATTACAGAGAAGCAAGTCCAAGAGCGATTAAAGTGTCAACTAAGCCAAAGTGAACTGCGAAGTAGAGCAACTCTGACCATTTATACCGCAAATAGTGAAGCTCTTACTCCAAAAGTTATTAACCTTAATGAAAAATTGTTAACTTTGTGCCCTTAAAGGCAGAGAACATAACCTTTGTAAATTTAAAAAAGTAATAAAAAGAACTAAACAGATTATGGAAATTAAACTCGCTGAAATTTTAGCTGTATCAGGTAGTGCAGGTCTATTTAAATATGTAGCACAGGGCAAAGCAGGTGTTATTGTAGAGTCATTAGATGAGGCAAAACGTCGTACTAACATTAGCGGTAGTGCAAAGGTAAGTTCACTAGGTGATATTGCTATGTTCACATACTCGGGCGAAGTGTCATTAGGTGAAGTATTCGATATGGCATTTGCAAAATATGAGGGTAAAACAGTTGAGATAACTAATAAGTCTACCCCAGCGGAGCTAAAGGAATTTATCTTGGCAGTACTTCCAGAGTACGATCAAGATAGGGTTCACAACTCTGATATCAAGAAGCTGGCACAGTGGTATAATATACTAGTGGCGGCAGGTTACACTAAATTCGATGATAGTGAGGAGCAAGAGGGTGTAGATAGTGCGACTACTAAGGCTTCAGCACCTAAGACTCCAGCGGTCAAGAAACCAGTGGCTAATGTTAAGGCAGGTGCAGCAGCATCTAAATCGAAGGTAACTAACACTAAGAGTACAACAGCACGAAAAGCTCAATAGTTTTTTCGATTCTTGACATACATTCAGAGCGTTGTAGAAAAGCACTGAGAGTTAATACGAAAGTGCCTTGAGAAGTTGATAACTCTTCTCAGGGCACTTTCGTTTTTAGAAAATTCTACGGGATTGTGATGTTTTATACTAAAAAATGTTTTAACTTTATTTTCACGAATGCTATGACTCTCTCTCTCATTGAGAGTTCTATGATTTATTAATACCAAACTAATCAAAATGAAACGATTGATAATCCTTTTTCTATGGCTTGCACCCCTACAATCTTTTGGGCAGGTGACCACAGTATTTACAAATATTTATGGCGATATTGAAATTGAGGTTAAGTGCGACGGAGCATACGTCCTAGTGGATGTATATGGAGAGATTCTAGATCTCTATGGTCATAGGGGTAAGATTCCTCGAATAGAGTACCACGATGATTTCTGGGACTATAATGCAGGTAAACTCAAATCAATAGGTTCGGTAGAGTTTGAGTACTATAATGATTTTTGGGACTATAAAGCACGCAAACTTAAGAGCATTGGCACTGTTAAGTTGGACTACTACTCCGACTTCTGGGACTATGAAGCAGCTAAGATTAAGAACATTGGGGCGATAACCTTTAGTTACCATAGCGACTTTTGGGACTATGAGGCAGCTAAGATTAAGAGTATTGGCAACCATCAATTTAAATATTATAGCTCAGGGTATGAAAAGGGAGAATTACAGAGTGGAAATGAATTATTTGTAGTTTCGGGAGTTGAGGTCATAGTAAGAACTAAAAGATGGAGAAGGAGGCAGTAGATATTTCGTATCAATAAAATTACTATCTTTGAGTCGACTTTTTAACAAAACATATACTGTAAAAAAACTATGGGAAGAGTAGCATTAATATTGGCGGGCTGTGGTTCGCAGGATGGATCTGAGATTCACGAGACAACACTATTACTGTATGCGTTATCGGTGGCAGGTCATTCGGTTGAGTGTTTTGCACTTAATCGAGCGCAGAGGCAGGTAGTCAACCACCTAAATGGCGAAGTACAAAAAGATCAAAGCCGTAACCAAATGGAGGAGTCTGCACGTATTGCAAGAGGAAAGGTTCGAGATCTATTGGAGCTATCGGTCAACGACTTTGATGCAGTTGTACTACCGGGCGGTTTTGGCCACGCAAAGAATATCTGCACCTTTGCCTTTGATGGTTTAGATTTTACCGTTGAACCAATTGTGCGTTCGATTATCGAATCATTCCACAGTGCAGAGAAACCTATTGGAGCTATGTGCATTGCGCCTGTTACCCTTTGTGCGACAATTCAAGGAGTTAGAGTAACACTGGGAGCTAAGGGCGAACTTACTGAATCTTTGAGTGCTCGTTTCGGCTCTGAGTTTGAGGATGTAGGGCGTGAGGGTGTTGTAGTGGATAGTGATAATAGAGTTGTTACTACTGCAAGTTATATGTATGGCGATTCAACAATTGCCAATATTGGTCGTGGAGCCGAGGCATTAGTTAGAGAACTTACGGCAATGTTATAGATATTTGGAGTATTAACTCTGGGATACAAAAAAAGTTGATCGCTTATTATGTGATCAACTTTTTTTTAAGATAGAGTGAGGTGTGAGGCAAATAATTAGTGTCTTTTGTTAGTTGAGAGCGTTGCAAGGCGGCGATATTTTAAAGATAACCCTAATGACTCTTCAGTCACATACTT
>CAYJLU010000065.1:0-9379 GCA_964371395.1 uncultured Rikenellaceae bacterium
TTTGCTTACACCTATGAGAATTACAAAACTTTTTTGTGCGACACTCCTAGCACTATCAACACTTATTGCCTCTGCTGACGAGGGAATGTGGCTCCCATCGCTTCTAAATGGGCAAACTATTAAGGATATGCGTAAAGCTGGGCTAAGGCTTAGCGCAGATCAGATTTACAGTGTAAATAAGGCTGCTCTCAACGATGCAATTGTACACTTTGGCGGCGGTTGTACTGGTGAGATGATATCAGCTGAAGGGCTACTACTAACTAACCATCACTGTGGTTACGATCAAATTCAGTCTCACTCCTCGGTAAAGAACGACTACCTAACCCACGGCTTTGTGGCTATGAGTCGTGAACTAGAACTACCAAATCCGGGGCTAACTGTTAGTTTCCTACGTGAGATGCGAGATGTCACTGACCTTGTAAACGGAGGAATGACTCCACAAGAGATAGCAAACGAGGCTTCAGAGGTAAGTGGACTAGAGACAAGTGTGGAGAGTATGTACTACGGATCTGAGCACTATCTCTTTATTTACGAAGTCTTTACAGATGTGCGTTTAGTATTTGCTCCGCCTTCGGCAATTGGTAAGTTCGGGGGTGACACCGACAACTGGATGTGGCCTCGCCATACTGGTGACTTCTCGATGTTTAGAATTTACGCTGATAGCGAGGGTAAACCAGCTGAATACTCTAAGACAAACATCCCATACAAACCAAAGAAATTCCTAGAGATCTCAACTAAGGGCGTTAAGGAGGGAGATTTTACATTCGTATATGGTTTTCCGGGGCGAACTCAACAGTATTTGCATAGCGATGCTGTGAGTTACATTGTGGAGCAAGGCGATCCTGAAAAGATTGCTATGCGTGAAATTCGCCTAGATGTATTTAACCGTGAGGCAGCAAAGAGTGATGAGATTCGTATTAAGTATGCCGCAAAAAATGCAATGGTTGCTAATGCGTGGAAGAAGTGGCAAGGAGAATTACTTGGGCTTAAGCGACTTGGAACCATTGAACGCAAGAGGGCTGAGGAGCGTAACTTCGAGAAGTGGGCTGCGGGAACTAAGTATGCGGGCATTACCGAGGAAATATCAAAAGTATATCAAGAGTTAAATCCTCTGCTATTTGCTCGTGAGATGTATCTTGAGGGTGCACTAGGGTCGGAGATGTTACGCTATTTAGCCACACCTAAAGAGCGTAGGGATAGTGTGGCTTTCAATAAGGATTACGATGCAAATATCGACAGGGAGGTGACACACAGACTCTTCAAACGCCTCACTGAGGTGCTACCTGCCGAAAAACTCCCTGCTGGATTCTCGGCGGATTCGGAGCCAACAGAGGAACTTGCACTGCAATTCATAGAGCTAATCTATAACCCAACGTACTTCCAACTTAACGATAAGCTAGATAGCCTGTACACAATATACGTTGAGGGGCTACGTGCACAGCAACCCGAAAAAAACTTCTTTCCCGATGCAAACTCTACACTTCGTATCACCTATGGCAACGTTAAGGGTTACACCCCAAATGATGGAGTCTACCTAAAACCAACTACTACACTTCGTGGTATTATAGAGAAAGATAACCCTCAGATATATGACTACGATGTACCACAACGCTTGCGTGAACTAGCACCTAAGAATATGGATCAACCAGTTGCTTTTATAGCTACTAACCACACAAGTGGAGGTAATAGCGGTTCGCCAGTGCTTGATGCACACGGTCGCCTTATTGGACTGAACTTCGATAGAGTATGGCAAGGTACAATGAGTGATATTGATTTCGACCCAGAGATGTGTAGAAATATTGCGCTAGATATTCGCTTTGTGCTCTTTATCGTAGAGCAATATGGTGGAGCTAAACACCTAATCGACGAGATGGTACTAGTAAAATAAGTTCTTTATGCAATACCTAGAGTACAGAATTGAGACAGATGAGCAGAGCGGCGAGATTTTCGCCGCTTTTCTCGCAGATATGGGCTTCGAGAGTTTCCAATACGATGGAGCACAGTGTTGTTACATTGAGGAGATGCAACACGAAAAATACATAGAAGAGATTGAGGATTACCTCGCCGAACTGGGGGTTGAATATAGCGTTAATTCGATAGCTACACAGAACTGGAATGCTGAGTGGGAGAGTGACTTTGAACCGATTGTTGTTGATAGCCGCTTAACGGTTCGTGCGCCTCACCACGGTGCATCAGAGAGTGCCTCTGAGATAGTTATACTACCTAATATGTCGTTTGGAACGGGACACCACCCCACTACATACCTTATGCTTGAAACTCTGCTGGAGCTTGAGCTTAAGGGGCGTGATATGTTAGATGTAGGTTGTGGTTCGGGGGTGTTAGGTATACTCGGAGCGTTGCGTGGTGCGGGGAGTGTCACAGGGGTAGATATTGATGATTGGGCGGTGAGTGCAGCACGATGTAACTTTACTCAAAATGGCATTGAGAGTGGTTATGAGGTACTACTAGGAGATATTAGTATTGCAGGTGATAGACTCTATGATATTGTGGTTGCTAATATCGCTCGCAACGTCCTGATAGGTGATATGGAGGCATACAGTAGAGTTACTCGTAACGGCGGCACATTGCTATGTAGTGGATTTTTGCAGGCTGATGCACAGCATATCATAGACTCAGCACTTTCAAATGGTTTTACTCATACAGCTAGCTATGAGCGTAAAGGCTGGATGCTTTTAAGTTTTAGCAAATAGCCAGTACAGTTGTATGTAGTACAATAGCAGTTTCTCTGCTTTGATGACTTATATGTACTAATAAAACAAAATCAGTGTCAAGGAATTAAGTCCTGACACTGATATGGTATGCCGATTAAAGTTATATCGGTCGTACTAATTTAGAGGTCTAAAGTAGTATTATTCTTGCTCTCTGCGCATTGCAGTCACGTAGATAGCCTTTTGTCTCTTAAGGCGATTCTCTACTGATGGTTTTACGAAGTATTGGCGTGCTCTTAGTTGTTTGATAACACCAGTCTTCTCTACTTTACGTTTGAATTTCTTAAGGGTTTTTTCGATATTATCACCCTCTTTGATTTGCATAATTAGCATAGTGGTATATTTTTTTAGTTATTTTTACTGTTTTGTGTGCTATTTTTGCGAATAACGCTACCTTAAAATAGCAAATAGGGAGCCACTCTTTGTGCCTCGTCAGGAAGTAGTATGTCTGATTCTATAATTTCTTGGTAATTAGTAAAATAACCTCCTCTCTTTCTCGCTTTATCTATCCTCTTTACCATTGAATTAGTAAAGTAAGGATGTAGTTTTAGCTCATTTAGGGTTGCAAAGTTAATAGATATTTTTGAATATGAGCCAATTTCAATGTAAAAATTCCTAAAAATCTTCTCATAGTTTACCGCATCAATACCCTTGACCTCTCTTAACTGTTCCACAGAGTGGTAACCTCCAAGCAACTCACGATACTCAACTATACGCCGACTAAAGACCTCGCCAATACCATATACCCCCATTAGCTCCTCTCTAGTTGCGCTATTTAGGTCTAAGCGAAGTAGTTTGCGAATACGGGTAGGTGTATTGCTACTCGATATTGCGCTCTGAGCATCGGTGTACTCTATGGTTCGCTCAACGATATATATCGAGTCTAACTTCTCGATTATCCTAGAACTATCTATGCCACTAGGTAGTAGCAGTGGGACGATAATGGCTATTGCAATTAGCGGAATTAGTGTAAGTATATTCTTACTATTCATTATCTTTACCCTTGATAATTCGGTTACGATAGTCCTTAAGCATTGATTTTACATCACGGTGAAGTAGCAGTATTCCGATAAGGTTTGGCACGGTCATAATTGCTATTGTTATACCAGATAACACCCAAATGATTGTAGTATCAATAAAAGCTCCAAAGGCAAACATAACTGTATAGATAACTCGGAAGTATGGTACGGCTCTTACTCCTAGTAGGAATGTAACTGCTCTATCTCCATAGTAGCTCCAAGCCAATGCCGTGGAGAATGCAAAGAGTAGCAAACTAATAGGTATCACATACCCTCCGAAATCACCCAGAAAACCACGCTTAAATGCCTCGGTGGTTAGTGGAGCTGAATGGAGAAGTGACTCTCCACTAAAAGCAAGTGTATTGTCAATAACTTTCCCACTCTGAACTGTTACAGCTCCGCTAAATGGCACACCATTGCTTGACACCTTGACATCTTGAGCGATAGAGCGTGAGTGGAGTACAGTAGCATCCGATGTTATCTCGCCATTATCAACAGTAAGCTCGCCACTAAATGCCCTTACCGCACTATTCGACTTCGAGGTATTAAGATACTCCGTGAGGTCGCCAACATCCGTTGTGGAGTGATTCTTGTTCTCGATAATATACATATCGGAGTGTTGGAATGTGTTGTAATGCCTCTGTGTCCATACCCCAGAGCTGAGAAGAATTATTCCCGTTACAAAGCATATAATAATTGTGTCAATAAATGGCTCTAGCAGTGATACTAGACCCTCGCTAACGGGTTCAGATGTTCTAGCTGCTGAGTGTGCGATAGGTGCGCTACCTTGTCCAGCCTCGTTAGAGAATAGTCCACGGTTTACTCCCCGATTAAACGCCCACGCAAATCCAGCACCGAGGAATCCGCCCGTTGCTGCCGAACCGTTCCAGACATCTGTGAATATCGAGGTTATAGATGGTATAATGTTCTGGTAGTTATATGCCAATACCAAAATTCCGCTGATAAAGTATAGTGCTGCCATTAACGGTACAACACTCTGAGCCACCAGAGCTATACGCTTTATACCACCAATGATAATCATTCCAAGTAGTAGGGCTAGCACCACTCCTACAAGCACCTTATCAACACCCCAAACAGCGGCAAAGGAGTTAGCAATAGAGTTAATCTGAGGGAGTGAGCCTGTGCCAAAGCTCGATAATATAGTGGCAATAGCAAAGATAACGGCAAGCCACTTTGCTCCTAGTCGGTTTTTGATATAGTACATCGGACCTCCACTCATAGTTCCATCGGAGGCAATTTCTCTGTGTTTGATCGATAGTGTAACCTCTGCCATCTTGGTGGCCATTCCCAGTAGTGCTGTGACTAGCATCCAGAATAGAGAGGCGGCACCCCCTAGGTGTATGGCGAGTGCGACTCCAGCAATATTACCAGTACCCACAGTGCCACTAAGCGCAGTGCTCAGTGCGCCAAAGTGCGAGGTATCTCCCTTTTCACCCTTCTTATCATACTTACCTCTAGTAATAGCTATTGCGTGGGAGAAGTACCTGAATTGAGGAAAGCCAAGGTAGATAGTAAAGAATAGCCCCGTTCCTAGCAATAGATATATAAACCAATGTGATGAGCCAATATAGCTATCAATAAGTGTGAGGAAGTCCGTAAATCGTTGCATTATATTGTAAATTTTGTGGAGTAAATTACTATCTTTGTAATCTATTCGACCTAACAGCTATTTTTTTTGTAATCATAAAAATAGATAAAAATAATCAAATGAGCAAATTAAGAGAAGACATTTTTCGATTAAAGAGAGAAAAAAGCGTAACAATTCTGGCGCACTACTACTGTGCAGGGGATGTTCAAGAAGTTGCTGACTTTGTAGGAGATAGTCTTGCGCTATCGGTTAAGGCTTCGGAGGTTACCTCGGATGTTATCCTATTTGCTGGAGTTCGTTTTATGGGGCAGACTGCCAAAATTCTATCCCCTGATAAAATAGTTCTGGAGGTGGACATTGAGGCGGGTTGTTCATTAGCTGATAGCTGTGATGCAAATAAGCTGGCTGAATTTAAGGCATTGCACCCAGACCATCTACTGATTAGCTATGTAAACACAACTGCCGAGGTTAAGGCTATAACCGATATATGCTGCACCTCAAGTAATGCTGTGCAGATTGTTGATTCACTACCTAAGGAGCAGAAAATTATCTTTGCCCCAGATAGAAACCTAGGAAACTACATCAAGCAAATAAGCGGAAGGGATAATATGATCATATGGGATGGTGCTTGTCACGTTCACGATAGATTCTCCCTTGAGGGCATTCGAGCACTTATGTCACAGGTGCCTGATGCGAAGGTGTTGGTTCACCCTGAGAGTCCTGCCGCTATTGTCGAACTTGGGCACTGCGTAGGCTCTACGGCTATGTTGCTGGATTATGTTAAATCGAGCGATGCTAAGAAATTTATAGTTGTAACTGAGAGTGGAATTATCTATAATATGCAACAGATAGCTCCAGATAAAGAGTTTTTTGCAGCACCATATACCTTCAAATCTAATTCCAATGAACTGGTGTGTAATGACTGTGAATATATGAAATTAAATACCCTTCCAAAGATAATACGTGCACTGGAGACACTCTCACCTCAAGTAGAGATGGACGAGAGGTTAATGGCTGATGCACGTAAATCTATCGATAGAATGATTGAAATATCAAAAAAATTAAATCTAACATAAAATGATAATAGAGGCAAATAACATAGTCAAGCAATTTGCGACTCATCGTGCCCTTGATGGAGTGAGTGTATCGATTCCAAGGGGATCGATCTATGGACTTCTAGGGCCTAATGGAGCGGGTAAAAGTACGCTGATTCGTATTATTAATAAGATCACAGCACCAGATAGTGGAGAGCTACTATTTGACGGCAGACCAATGAGAGCCAACGATGTATTCCGTATAGGCTATCTGCCTGAGGAGCGT
Organism: uncultured Rikenellaceae bacterium; assembly: GCA_964371395.1. Taxonomy (GTDB): domain Bacteria; phylum Bacteroidota; class Bacteroidia; order Bacteroidales; family Rikenellaceae; genus Mucinivorans. The sequence continues at coordinate 6,678 of CAYJLU010000065.1, forward strand.
GGACTGTATCGAAAGATGAAGGTTGGAGAACAGGCTCTATATCTCAGTAGACTAAAGGGAATGAGCCGAGGCGATGCACTAGAATCGTTAAAGAAGTGGTTCAAGAAGTTCGAGATTATGGGCTGGTGGGACAAGAAGGTCGAAGAGCTTTCAAAGGGTATGGCTCAGAAGGTACAGTTTATTGTCACTGTTATTCACAATCCAGATCTACTGATATTCGACGAGCCGTTTAGTGGCTTCGACCCAGTGAATGCCGAACTACTTAAAAGCGAGATATTGGAACGTGCAGCGGCTGGAGCAACTGTTATCTTTTCGACTCACAATATGTCCTCAGTTGAGCAAATCTGTGAATATATTACTCTTATCAACAAGAGCCGCAATGTACTGAGTGGTAAGGTCTCAGAAATTAGAGCTAGCTATGGAAATAACACCTATCAACTAGGTTTTAATGGCACAGCAGAGCTATTGCGTAGTGCACTATTGCCGCACTACGGACAGTTGGAGTTTATAAGTGATAACTTACTGGAAATCCAACTTCCTGCTAACGAAAATACTCGTTCGCTTATAGAGGTAGCAAATCGTGAGGTTGAAATTCTAAGCCTTACCCCTAAGATACCCTCGATGAGTGATGTATTTATATCGGTAGTAGGTGGAGATAATCAATCGGCAAATAATATAATAGGTTAGAGTTATGGGAAAGATAGGATTAATAATAGGAAGAGAGTTCAATATAAGAGTTCGCAAGAAAACCTTTATACTTACAACTTTACTAATGCCACTACTGCTAGTGGGAATGGTGGTAGTACCATCACTCATTGCACGATATGGTGGTGATAGCAAGTTAAAGGAAATAGTCGTAGTAGACTCTAGTGGTGTGATTGCAGGCAAGCTATCAAACAGTGAGTCGATAAACTACGTTATTGCATCGAAAGGTTACCCAGAGGTAACCTCTAGCTATCCGAAGGCTTTTGGTTATCTGGTCATAGGCAGCGATATTATCGATAATCCTAATGCAGTTCAACTATACACTACCGAGAACTCAACGATTGCAACCGAAAAGGAGATAGAGGGTATACTATCATCTATTGTTACCCAGAGCAGAATAGATAGCTCAGGGGTTGAGGGTCTTGCTGAACTTATGGGTAGTGTTATGGCTAGGACTAAGATAAGCACGTACACCATTGAGATGAGCGATAGTGGCACGGTGGAGGAAAAGGTAAGTTCCTCTGGTGCTGCAATGGGTGTGGCTTATATCGGAAGCTTTATGATATATATGTTTATCTTGGTTTACGGTATGATGGTACTTCAGGGTGTTGTCGAGGAGAAGAGCAATAGAGTATTGGAGGTTATTGTTAGTTCGGTAAAGCCTTTCGAGTTGATGATGGGTAAGATTTTGGGTGTTGCGAGCGTTGCAATTCTTCAATTTATTATATGGATAATACTAGGAGGGCTTGGTATATATCTGGCTAACTCTATGATGTTCCCTGCCACTGATATGGTTGGTGGAGCAGCTGGGGGGCTAATGCCAACAGGTATTATGGGATTACTGGGTACGCTTACGGATCCTTGGTTTATATTCAGAATACTTGGTGGTTTTATACTATTCTTTGCGGGGGGATACCTACTCTACGCATCATTCTTTGCAGCCATTGGCTCTGCGGTCGATAACGTTGCCGATACTCAACAACTCCAAATTCCTGTGACAATACCACTTATTGTTGGTCTAACGGTGATGCTCAGTGTTATGCAGAGTCCAGATAGTTCAATGGCGTTTTGGTTCTCTATGATACCGCTAACATCGCCAATAATTATGATGGCACGTCTTGCATATGGAGTTCCTGTGTGGGAGTTGATGTTGAGTCTTGCGTTGCTTTATGGTAGCTTTGTGGGTATGGTATATGTGGCGGCTAAGATATATAGAGTTGGTATATTTATGTATGGTAAGAAACCTACGTTTGCGGAGATAATTCGCTGGATGAGATATAAAAACTAATTGCCTGAACCATAGAAACATCCGCCATATTGAAAAAAAATATCGAGAGAGATTGTAGAATAAAAAAAAGTTTCTAACTTTGCAGTCCCTGAAATAGTGGGCTGTCAATCTCTGTCGGAGCCAAACAAACCGATTACATTGGCTGATAATACATAAGATGAATAAGCAAGAACTTATGAAGATCGCCCAAGAGGCGTTCGCAGTGGAGCCAAGAGAAGCTGGTACACCAGAATTCCAGGCAGGTGACACAATTACGGTTACTATTCGTATCCGTGAGGGTAACAAAGAGCGTATGCAGAACTTCCGTGGTGTTGTAATCCAACGTCGTGGTTCTGGTGCAACTGAAACTTTCACAATCCGTAAAATGTCAGATAACGTGGGTGTTGAGCGTATCTTCCCAGTTAATTCTCCAACAATCGTTAAGATTGAGGTGAACAAGCGTGGTGTTGTACGTAGAGCACGTATTTTCTACCTACGTAAACTTACTGGTAAGAAAGCTCGTATTAAAGAGCGTACACGTTAGTCTTCGTTTAGAGGCAAAGTACAAGGGGAGCAAAATTTACGGCTATGTAAATTCTGCTCCTCTTTCTTTGTTGGGTATTCACGCTAAAAAGTTTTTAGCAGTGGGAAAGAACTACGCTAGGAATATTGACGCAGCAAAATAGTTGGGGTAGTCACCCCAACCATTTTGATTTTTGATTGGATTCGT
>CAYJLU010000066.1:0-9194 GCA_964371395.1 uncultured Rikenellaceae bacterium
GGTGGATGACTGAAGAGTCATTAGAGTTATCTTTAAAATATCGCCGCCTTGCAACGGTCTCTTTATTATAAAGTAAAGACCGCTCCATCATTGTGCAGCGATCTTTACTTTATATCTATCATTAAGGTACGTTACCCTAGAACAGACGCATTATATCATTACCGTTGGCAAGAAGTACTAAGCCAATGATTAGTACAAATCCTACCATTTGAGCTGCCTCCATAAACTTCTGTGAGGGTGCTCTACCTGTTATCATCTCATAGATAATAAAGACTAAATGACCTCCATCAAGAGCAGGAATTGGCATAATATTGAGTACCCCAATCATAATTGATAGTAGTGCAGTAATACTCCAGAATCCATACCAGTTCCACTCATTAGGGAATATCTTACCCATAGTGATAAACCCTCCTACACCCTTATATGCTTCAGTCTCGGGAGTAAATATTAACCCTAATTGGTCAAAGTAACCTGTTAATTGGTTAACTCCTCGATTAATTCCGTGAACAATAGCCTCAGATAGCGTATAACTATGTTCAGTTATTGGGTAGATATTGATGGCTTTTTGCATTACCCCAATCTTTCCATCACCATCGACATATGCACGTACATCTATCTGATTGCCTCCACGCATAAGCCCAATGGTAACACTATCGGAAGGGCGTGCGCCAAATGCTAAGCGAAACTCATCGGCGTAGGTCATCTTAATGCTATCAACACTCAGAAGTGAATCTCCAACCATTAACACTTCACTATTTGTGGCAGTGCCTAGCTCTGCGATAACAAATGGCATACGTGGTTGAACAAAGTTACCCTCCTTGAGCAGTGTTCCGATTTGAGCATCAGAGATAACAATCTCTAACTCTTCACCATTACGCTCTACCACTACTGTTCGACTATCGCTAAGTAGTATTGCTTGTGAGAGCTTTGCACTATTCTCTATAACTTTACCATCTACCGAAACTATCTTATCTCCATTCTGAAAACCTATACCCTGAGCACTCTGACTATACTCATAACCGCTGTGGACATCCTTTGTACTTATATAACTCTCGCCATATACCCACGCCAAGCATATGTATATAGTAGCGGCAAGCACAAAGTTCATTAGTACCCCCCCGACGATAATTAATAGTCGTTGCCACGCCTTCTTCGAGCGATATTCCCACGGTTTTGGTTCAGAGGCTAACTGATCCCTATCCATAGACTCGTCAACCATACCAGAGATCTTTACGTAACCCCCCAGTGGAATCCAACCAATACCATAGGTCGTTTCGCCAATCCTCTTCTTTAGAAGCGAAAACTTCCAGTCAAAGAATAGATAAAATTTCTCCACCCTACACTTAAATAGTTTAGCGAAGAGGAAATGACCCAACTCGTGGATAATAACAATAAGCGAAAGGCTTAGTACAAATTGAAGAATCTTAATTAACATAGTTATCTTATTTATAAAATATTATCTATTATTTTCTGAGCATTAATTCGAGCCTCTGCATCTGCCTCAAAGATTGTCTCTAGGGTGAGTATAGATTGTAGAGTGCGAGATTCCAGTGCCTTGTATATTACCTTAGTAATATCTGTAAATTTAATTTTACCTGCAAGAAAAGCCTCGACGGCGATCTCTCCCGAGGCATTAAGAGCAGTAGGGGCTGTGCCTCCAGCCTCCAGTGCACTATATGCCAGTGCTAGGCACGGATAACGCTCAGGTGTAGGTTTAGCAAAAGTTAGCGATTGGGTGATAAATGGATCGAAGCTCTGCAATCCACTCACTGCCATCCTCTCAGGGTAACTAAGTGCATACTGTATGGCTAATCTCATATCTGGATAACTCAATTGTGCCTTTATCGAATTATCTGCAAATTCGACCGCTGAGTGTATGATACTCTCGGGGTGAATTACGACTTGAATCTGCTGGCTGTTCATCGCAAAAAGATGAGCCGCCTCGATTACCTCGAATCCTTTATTAAGCATCGTGGCTGAATCCACCGTTATTCTTGCTCCCATATCCCACACAGGGTGGCACAATACCTTTTCAGGGGTCACAGATGCCAAATCCTCGATAGCCACATCACGTAGGGACCCTCCCGAGGCTGTAAGCAATATCCTCTTGGCAGCTGTAATCTCACCTGTTAGGCACTGAAATATTGCAGAGTGTTCCGAGTCAATAGGCATAATATCCACGCCGTACTCCTTGGCAAGCGGCATAATAATATCACCACCTACAACTAAACTCTCTTTATTTGCTAGAGCCACACGTTTTTTAGCCTTAATAGCAGTAATGGTAGGTAGGAGTCCAGCAAATCCGACAACGGCTATAATTGCCGTGTCTACCTGCTCTAACTTAACAACTGTTTCTACTGCATCTATACCACATAGCACCTCAACTGGATAGTTTGAGAGTGCTTGCTTGAGTTTGCCATAGTGTATATCATTGGCAATAACTACATATGGTACCGAAAATTCAATCGCTTGACTAGCTAAAAGTTCCCAATTATTTGCAGCAGTCAATACCTCCACACTAAAGAGTGAAGGATATGAGCGTACTACATCAAGGGTTTGTGTACCAATAGAGCCGGTCGAACCGAGTATTGCTATTTTAGAAGTCACTGTATTATTGAATTTAGCTTAAGGATTTAGTGCGTGAAGATACAATAAAAATTTTAAATATTTTTATAATGATAGTATTTGCTTATAACTTTATCGACATAGGCTACTGTCTCTCCGTGTGTATTATTACGGGTTATAAAGCCTCTGAGCGATGCCCAGCTATTGTGGTTGCTACCAGCATTGTAGGCTGCCTTTCGAGCCTTAATAACATAACCTATACCAGCATTATATGATGCTAGTACAACGCTTAAGCGTTCTTTCTCGCTAATATTTTGTGGAAAACGAAAAGAAGAATTTATTGTATCTAGTAGTTCTAGTGCAATTTTAATACTTACCTGTGGGTCGTTAAGGTCAGCATCTTGATATCCAAGGTGTTTTGCCGTGTTTGGCATAATTTGCATAAGTCCCGATGCTCCCCGATGTGACTTTGCAGTTGTAGAAAAACTAGACTCTGCACTGGCTATTGCAATTATTAGTCGCCAGTCCCACTCTGTACCCTCGGATAGGTTTTGTGCCATAGTGTCGAAATCCGAGATAGAATTTTCCTCAACAATTGAGGTTTTGTACTCTGAGAGGTTGCCTTCGTGTAAAAATTTAAGCTGCGAACCCGTTGAGCTAGTTTGAAAAGTGAAGATTAGTAGTGTCGTTAGAATTAGTTGCTTTAAAAATCTCATTAAAATTTAAGTTAGTGAAACAATAGTGGTATTCTTTAAATTATACAACTAGCTGCCTAGTCGTAGAATGACCACGAGAATTTAAATTTCAGCATCATTGGATTCTGAGGATAGTGAGCAACCATAAAGTACTCTCTACCACCAATAAGACCAATATTCCAGTTCTGGAACTTTACTAGAATACGAAGTCTCTTCCATTTAGCTGCGACATAAGCATCAAGGTATGGAAATCCACCAACTTGAACCTCTTGCTGGTTGTAGAATTGTCCAAGTGCTGGGTTGTACCCAAATCCATAGTACTTTGTCTGATATCTTCCTTCAATACCCATCTCTAGGTTTAGCACATCTGGTACTACATCTAGGCGAGTAAAGTAATTAACGTATGCTGAGACAAGTGGCACGGGTGCTACTTGTTCGTTTGAGCTGATTTGTGCTAAAACTCTATGGTTAAGTTGTAACCAACCAAGAGAAAAATCCTTCTGGATATACGTACTAAGTACACTTAACTGACCACTGTACTGCGCCGCTATCATATCCTTATTGTAGTAGAGCTTATTCTGCGTCAATTCATAATCCGCTCCAATGTATAGGTTTATAGGGTCAATCGAAAGCTTTGCCGATAACCTTGTTGAGACCTCTTTACCAAAATCATTACTCCAGATAAAGTGGTTTGAGTAGTAGGTCTGCATCCAAAAATCTGGCTCCCGTACCCTAAATCGTACGGCACCTTCAAGTGACATAGGTTTATCATTACGAGTGAATGCCGAGAACTTCAATCGCCCGTTAATATCTACATCGCCCGTCCTATACCCTAATAGGTTCAATCGTGCATCAGCATCCCACTCCACATAGCGACTTATCTTACCATCAATATCTCCATAGAGGTAGATGGTGCTACGTTGCATATCCCCACCAAAATTTATCTTTGAGGCAATAGAGTCGGGTACATTTTGATTGTAGGTGGAAAAGTCACCACCTATACCCGCCGATATAAGTCCTACAATACCATTTCTGTCGTAAGGTTGAATCTGCATAAAGAATCTAGTGTCCACCATATCCTGAGAGACAATATCTAGGGTAGTGGTAGGGTCTAGATAATTTGTTTTATAAAGTGCTGTATCGAGAGTTGCACTATATGTCCTCTCGAACCTTGTGTAGTTAAATGAATTTCCTAAGAAAATTGACGGAATAGTCTCAAGCGTTATCTCATCTTCACCAGCCTCACGTAGCGGTATTGCGTAGTTACCCGTCCACCAAACAGTGGTTCCCTTGTACGTGTTTAGTGCGTCTTGGAGTTTAACATCAATTTGGTTTGCAGCAGAGATAATAGTATCTGTTATGAGTCTATCGTCCACGATTCCACCATTTTCCTGAATAGACCCTTCGTTAAATATAACACCACCGTGCACCGCCCATCTCTTACCTGTATATGCCGCCGAAACCCCTAGATTAGTAACTAGAGTGTTTTGGTTAATATATAGTCCCTTTGTCATATCACCATTGTAGTTGACATTAACCGATAGCGATGGGCTAACGTTATGGCTCAGTATGATATTAAATAGTGTCTCCTCTTCACTTGGATCTCCCGACATAGAGTATGTAAGGCGGGAGTAAGGCGAGCGAGTATTATAGAAAAGGGTTTTCTCAGGGGTCATAAGGTTTTCACGCCAAACGCCCATAAAAGAAAAATTTGAGGGAATAGAGCGTGAGAAGTAATTTAGAGGCATAGTTGCACCTCCGATATTACCCAGCGATACTGATCCAATACCCCCATCTATTCGTTGGTATGGGTAGTCTATTTGGTAGACTCCTAGTAGTAGCGTATCGATAGGCTGCATCTCAACGGTGTTAAAGAGTGTATTGGCCCTCCACGCAAAGAATTTAGTATTGCGAATCGAATCGTTAAAGTAGTATGAAAGTAGTGGTAGTTTGACCTTTACCTCAACACTATCTTGTTCTGCACCAGCTAGTGCTTCTTCAGCAGCAATTTCCTCGTCTGTACGGTAGTCCTTAGGTTGTCCTAGTGGATCGTAGAGTTCACCAGTTACGGGGTCATACTGGGGTATCTGCGCAAACAGCTCGGCAGAGCTTACGCTCAATCCTAGCACTGTAATAAGTATTATTAGTAATCTTCTACGCATTATGTAATAGTATATTCCTAACCACCAAGCTCATTTAGGTCGAAATAAACGACAAAATTGGGTGCAAAGATAGTAAAAATATTTAATGTCTACGTTGTTTCACCATATTTACCATCCAAACTACCAGTGAAACTACAATATATGTAAGTATAATTATAGCTACGGCATAGTTAAAATCCATAAATACTAAAACTATAACGCTATAAATAGCAAAAGCGTATCTCAGGAGATTTTTTGCTATCGAAAAATTCTTAAATTTAAATGAAAACATCGGAATACGACTCACCATAAGCACACAAAGTAAAAGCATTAATACTACGGCATACGGAGCAAGCGACGCACTAATATTTACCTGACTCGATACCAGCGAACTTACCAGTAGTGCCATTGCAGGAGTTGGTAGACCCTTAAATTCGTCACTCTGTTCCGTATCTACATTAAACACAGCTAGGCGATACGCTGCAAATGGTACAAGTAGCAACATAATATAGCTATAACCCATAAAGAATGGTTCGAGACTAATGGTTGCAATTATAGCTGGGGCAGCTCCAAAACTTACAACATCACAGAGTGAATCGAGTTGAAGTCCTATCTCAGAGCGTGCATTGAGTATTCTTGCCGCAAAACCGTCCAAGAAATCAAAAATCGCACAGAGTATTATAAGATAAAACGCGTAGTCAAGCCTATGGTATATCGCAGTGTAGATAGAGAGAACCCCACAGGTTATATTGCATAGGGTTAAAAAATTCGGAATAAATGCAACTAATTTTCGCATATTGATTTATTGTTTTGCTTTGAAAATAAAAAATTATAACTTTGTTAAATGTATCTCCTATTGGAGTGTACAATTACCCTGCAAAATTATAAATTTTTTAGATTTTTTTACAATGTTGAACCTATCAAAAGTTGCACATCAACTACCAGCCTCTCCAATTCGCAAACTCGTACCATATGCGGCAGCTGCAAAACAGAGGGGTACAAAGGTCTATCACCTTAATATCGGACAGCCTGATATCGAATCTCCAGAGGAGGCACTCTTAGCTATTAAAAACTATAAGGAAAGGGTGTTGGAATATACCCATTCGGCTGGAATTGAGTCATATCGACATAAACTAGCAGAGTTCTATAACTCACGTGGATTAAATATTACCCAAGACGATATAATAGTTACCACTGGCGGTAGTGAGGCTCTTCTCTTTGCTATGATGGCAATATGTGATGCTGGTGACGAGATTATCATACCCGAGCCATTCTATGCCAACTATAATAGCTTTGCACTTGAGGCTGGTGTTAAGATAGTACCTATAACAGCTAAGATAGAGAATGGTTTTGCGTTACCATCTATCGAAGCATTTGAAGCATTAATAACTCCTCGTACTCGTGCAATTCTAATCTGTAACCCTAACAACCCTACTGGATACCTTTACACCGAGGCTGAGCTACTTGCGCTTCGAGAATTAGCACTTAAAAATGATCTTTACCTACTAAGCGATGAGGTGTACTCTGATTTCTGCTATCAGGGTAAGAAGCATATCTCGTTGCTTGAGCTTGAGGGAGTTGATAATAATGTGATTATGTGCGACTCTGTCTCTAAGCGTTACTCAATGTGTGGAGTGCGAATAGGAGCAATTGTGAGCCGTAATGCCGAGGTAATGGATGCAGTGCTTAGGATGGGGCAGGCTAGGCTCTGTGCGCCACTCTTAGGGCAGGTTGCCGGCGAGGCGGCATTATCTGCACCTCAGAGCTATTTTGACACCGTTAAGGCAGAGTATGTTAAGAGGCGTGACTTTGTCATCGATGCTCTACAACAGATGGAGGGAGTTGTGGCTCCAAGACCTCAGGGCGCATTCTACTCAATCGCAGCCCTTCCAATTGATAGTGCTGAAAAGTTTGCACAGTGGTTACTAGAGGAATATTCTCTAGATGGTGCAACGGTTATGGTAGCTCCAGCTCAAGGTTTTTACAGCGACCCGAAGAGTTGCGTGCAGAATGAAATTCGCATAGCATACGTTCTAAATATCGAAGATCTTAAGGTAGCTATGCGAGTACTTAGTGAGGCTATTAAGGTCTATCAGGCAACAAAGATGTAAAATTTTACCATTGTGGTTATGAATTTTCATAAAAAGATATAAATTTGTGAATTCTGGATTTAATAGATATTAAAAAATTTAACAAACACTATAATAACAATACCATAAGCAATGAAATTACCTTATGCTGAACCCTACCGTATTAAAATGGTAGAGGCAATCGAAACTACAACAAGGGAGCAGAGAGAAACACTTATTAAGGAGGCGGGCTACAACCTTTTTAACCTAAAGAGTGACTACGTATTCGTGGATATGCTCACTGACTCAGGCACTGGAGCGATGAGTGATACACAGTGGGCTGCAATGATGACAGGAGATGAGAGTTATGCTGGATCAAAGTCATTCTACAACCTTAAGGCAGTAATCAAAGATCTTTTCGGATTTGACCACTTTCTACCTACTCACCAAGGTCGTGCAGCCGAGAATACACTATTCTCAGCAATAGTAAAGGCGGGTGATATAGTTCCAGGGAATTCACACTTTGACACTACAAAGGGTCATATCGAGTACCGTAAAGCATTCGCTGTGGATTGTACTATTGACGAGGCTAGAGATTCTCAACTTGAGTATCCTTTCAAGGGCAATGTTGATTGCGAAAAGCTCGAAAAGGTGTTGAGTGAAAACCCAAAGGAAAAGATCCCATTTATCTGTCTCACGATCACTAATAATACCTCTGGAGGTCAACCTGTCTCTATGAAGAATATTAAGGAAGTGTGCGCACTAGGAAAGAAGTATGGTATTGCTGTACTTATTGACTCAGCTCGATTTGCAGAAAATGCTTACTTTATTAAGATGCGTGAGGAAGGTTATGCCGACAAGAGCATCAAGGATATAGTGCGTGAGATGTACGCAGGAGCGGATATGATGACAATGTCTTCTAAAAAAGATGGACTAGTTAATATCGGTGGTATTGTTGCAATGCACTCTGAGGAGCTGTACAAAACCGCAGCGGTATTTAATATTATGAACGAAGGTTTCTTGACCTATGGTGGACTAGCAGGCCGTGATATGAATGCCCTAGCGGTTGGATTATCGGAGAATACGGAGTTTGATATTCTACACGCTCGTATCTCGCAGGTGGCTTACCTAGGAGCTAAATTAGATGAGTATGGTATCCCTTATCAGCGTCCAGCTGGTGGTCACGCTATCTTTGTTGATGCAAAACAGGTGCTGTGTAATGTACCACACGAGGAGTTTCCAGCACAAACCTTAGGCGTTGAGCTATATATTGAGGGAGGTGTTCGTGGTGTTGAGATCGGGGCAATACTTGCTGACCGTGATCCAGTTACTCGTGAGAATAGATTTGGTGGTGTTGAGTTCCTACGCTTGGCAGTATCACGTCGAACCTATACAAATAACCATATGGACTATGTGGCTGCCGCACTTAAAAATATTGCAGACCGTAGCAATGAGATAACCACTGGTTATAGGATTGTAGACGAGGCTCCAATTATGCGTCACTTTACCGTTCGTCTGGAGAAGATATAGTATCGACACACTCGGATTCTATGCTGTTTTACTATCGAGTAAGAACTATGCAAAGTAGAGAGTAATAGACAAACTATTAAAAAGAGCGTGTCTAAAAAACATTTTTGGCACTTCCTGCTTCGCCTAAATCCTCACGTACTATAGTACGCTGCGGTTTATGTTCACCACGAAGCCCCAAAACTGAATTTTTATAC
>CAYJLU010000067.1:0-8889 GCA_964371395.1 uncultured Rikenellaceae bacterium
TCAATTAGCATTACTGAACTAAAGCTCACTGCTTCGCCCTCAGGCTGTGGCAGACGGTGTACATAGAGCTTACGTCCCTGCTCAGCTTTAAATTGCTGACCTGCTATTTCTACGATTGCGTACATTTAAAAGTAATTAAATTATATTTTTATTGTCTATTTTCCTATAAGTGAGTTATTAAGGTGGTTGTTAAACACCATATGCCGCACTATTAGGGACAGCAAAGGTAGATAATATTTTATCAATATCAAAATATTATTGTGCAAAAAGGTAATTAATGGTGTATATTTGCACTGTATATGGACATTATATAATTTCGATTTATTATGATCAGAGCAATTTTCTTAGATATAGATGGTACCCTTGTAAGTTTTGATACGCATATTGTGCCGAGTTCAACTATTGAGGCACTTGTTGCAGCAAAGGCTAATGGTGTACAGATATTTATATGTACAGGCAGACCTCGTTCGTTAATTAACAACTTAAATGATATTCAATCACTGGATATTATCGATGGCTATATTACAATGAATGGAGCATACTGCGTAGTAGGTGATGAGATGGTATATAGCGCAAAGATGGATCCTAGTGAAGTTGATAGAGTGCTCAGGTATAGTGAGGAGTTAGGGGTGACCTGTGCTGTGATTGAGGAGTCTTCACACTTTGTCTGTAACTTAACCCAAGAGTTTGTTGATATTTTCTACAACTCACTAAAAGTCGATACTATGGAGCAAAAGCACTTTAGCGAGGCGTATGGTAGAGATGTGTTTCAGCTCTCTCCATTCATTGATCAGGTGCAAGAGCAGGGTATAAGAAGTGAGTTGCCGGGATGTGAATTTAACCGTTGGCATCCTAGCTTTGTTGATCTATGCGCAAAGGGTAATAATAAGCGCACTGGAATCGAGAGAGTCATTGCAAAGTTAGGCATAAGTAGCACAGAGATCCTAGCGATAGGTGATGGCGGTAATGATATTCCGATGTTAGAATTTGCAGCAAATAGTGTTGCTATGGGCGGAGCCTCCTCTGAGGTTAAATCCCACGCAAAGTATGTAACTGCAACGGTTGATCAGGGAGGTATTGCCCAAGCACTAAAGCACTACGGTGTCATATAGAGCTAGGAGTTCGCAAGGAGATTATCTCCACATCTGCGACCTTAGCCCTCTAAAGGTATTGAACATTAGTAGAGGAGATACTTCTCACGGATGGGCATAAACCAATGGTGAGAACTTAACCACCACTGTTCCATATCCGAGGAGACTCTATAACCAGCCGCTATGAATCGTTCTCTGAGTTCAGAGCTACCTAATACTTTGTCAAACATTGAGATACGATCTGATTTTGCTAGTTTTAGCGGATTCTTATTGGGGTGCATCTTAATTATCTCTTCAAGGACGTAGAGTCCTATTAAAGTAATAGGTGCGCTCTGAAAATCAGTTATATGCACCTGCACGCCGTTTACCGCCATACCCTTCTTGCTACCATAGTATGGCTTATAGTGTATTGGGCGAAATGTTACACCCTTAATATCTCGGCTGTTAAGCATAGTGGCTAGCCTCTGAGCATCGGTTATCCACTCAGCACCAAGTAGTTCAAAGGGTAGGGTATATCCTACTCCAATATTTATGGTTTGAAGCTCACCAACCATTCCCGTTACGGGATATAGCATTGCCGTGCGCCACTGTGGGATATGAGGAGATGTCGGAACCCAGTTTAGCCCCGTTGAGTCCCACTGCGACCCTCGTATCCACCCCTGCATTGCCACTATGGTGAGAACTTCAGGGTTTGCCTTTAGAAAGCCCTCGCCTACGTAAAGTCTTGCCAACTCTCCAACTGTCATACCGTGTATATAGGGTACATTATACTTGCTCACAAAGCTAGAGTATCCACTCTTAACACCACCGCCCTCAACCTTTGTGCCCCCTACTGGATTGGGTCTATCGAGTACAACAAACTCTAACCCATTCTCCCCAGCAGCCTCAATGGCTAGCCCTAGAGTAGAGATAAAGGTGTACGAACGTGAGCCAATATCTGCAATGTCGAACACTAGTGCATCAAGACCTGCGAGCATATCTGCTTTAGGCTTCATTCCATTGCCATATAGACTATACACCATTGCACCGGTAGCCCTATCAACTACATTACTAACTACCTCGCCAGCTTCAATATCGCCTCTAACTCCGTGTTCAGGTGCAAAGAGTGCTACTAATTCAACGCCCGCTAACTTAGCATCGGTGGAGCTAAGAATGTCAATGGTGGAGCGTAGGTGTCTATTTACTCCAGTTGGGTTAGTTATTAGCCCTATGCGTTTGCCTCTAAGCTGCTCAAATCCATTTGCCTCTAATACATCAATGCCAGTGAGCACCTGAGCATTCACTGACATTGATGTTAGAAGTAATAGTAAAGTTACTATTTTTTTTATCATAGTTATTATCTATAAATCATTATAGTATAGAGTATGCAACGGTAAGTCCAGCCATAACGATAGCCACCATACTCATAAGTTTAATAAGGATATTAAGTGATGGGCCGCTAGTGTCCTTAAATGGGTCACCTACCGTGTCGCCCGTAACAGTAGCTTTGTGAGTCTCAGAACCCTTGCCTCCTAGGTTGCCCTCCTCAACATACTTCTTAGCGTTATCCCAAGCTCCGCCTGAGTTCGCCATAAAGATAGCAAGTACAAAGCCTGCACCAAGTCCTCCTACTAGTAGCCCCATTACACCCGCAACACCAAAGATAACACCCGTTAGTATCGGAGTAAGAATAGCAAGAATGGATGGGAATAGCATTTCACGCTGTGCTCCCTTTGTTGAGATTTCAACACAACGAGCATAGTCAGGCGTACCCTCACCAGTTAGGATGCCCTTAATCTCACGGAATTGGCGGCGTACCTCCTCTACCATTGATTGAGCGGCACGTCCTACTGCATTCATAGTCAAACCACAGAATACAAATGCCATCATCGAACCGATAAATACTCCGATAAGCACCTTAGGGTTCATTAGATTTACGCCGTAGTACTCCATAAAGTCTGGAATCTGAGCAGAAGCTACATCTATTACCTCGCCTGCAACCTCGATAGTGCTCTGTCCGATGTGAATAAGACCAATCTTAATCTCCTCGATATATGATGCTAATAGTGCAAGTGCTGTAAGTGCAGCCGAGCCGATAGCAAAACCCTTACCAGTAGCAGCAGTAGTATTTCCTAGTGCATCTAGTGCGTCTGTACGCTTACGCACCTCTTTGTCAAGTCCCGCCATCTCTGCATTACCACCAGCGTTATCGGCGATTGGACCATACGCATCAGTTGCAAGGGTGATACCTAGTGTGGATAGCATACCCACAGCAGCGATACCTATACCATATAGCCCCTGTGATAGGCTATCAGCACTTAGAAGAGTGTCGAATGCAAAGCCATTAGCACTAAGAAATGCTATGATAATTGCCGCAGCAATAGTAATAACTGGAATAGCCGTTGATAGCATACCTAGACCGATGCCCGAGATAATAACAGTGGCTGGTCCAGTCTCACCACTCTTTGCCACTTTCTGTGTTGGCTTGAATGAGTGTGAGGTGTAGTATTCAGTTGCCTGACCAATGATAATACCAGCAACCAAACCAGTAATAACTGAGAATGATAGCCCAATCCAATTCTCAATCCCTAGTATATATAGTATTGGGAATGTGCATATTGCAATGAGAATAGAACTTACATTTACTCCAAGCCCAAGCGAGCCTAATAGTTGTTTCATTGTAGCTCCCTCCTTAGTTCTCACAAGGTAGATACCCAGAATTGATAGAAGGATACCCACAGCAGCGATAATCATAGGTGCGAATACAGCGTTCATCTGAACATCACCACCCTGAAGTGAGTATGCCGCAGCACCCAGGGCCGCTGTTGCGAGAATCGAACCACAGTAGCTCTCATAAAGGTCAGCTCCCATACCTGCCACATCACCCACATTGTCACCTACGTTATCAGCAATAGTTGCAGGGTTTCTTGGGTCGTCCTCAGGGATGCCAGCCTCTACCTTACCTACAAGGTCAGCTCCAACATCTGCTGCTTTGGTGTAGATACCTCCACCAACTCTCGCAAATAGTGCCTGAGTAGATGCACCCATACCGAATGTAAGCATCGTTGTGGTCATTACCACTAGCTTCTCGCCATCGGCAAGATCACTCTCGAAATAGTCTAAGATTAGGTACCAAATCGAAATATCTAGAAGTCCTAGTCCAACTACGGTAAGCCCCATAACAGCACCTGAGCGGAACGCAACTTTAAGTCCACGATTCAGCGATTCAGATGCAGCCTGAGCAGTACGTGCCGAGGCGTATGTAGCAGTCTTCATTCCGATAAAGCCCGCAAGCCCTGAGAATAGACCACCAGATAGGAATGCAAATGGTACCCAGTCATTCTGAACGTTAAGCCCATAGGCTAAAAACGCAAAGAATGCTACTAGTACTAAAAATACCCATCCAACAACTCTATATTGTTGGCGTAGGTATGCCATTGCACCCTTTCTAACGTGTAGGGCAATGGTCTTCATCTTGTCATTTCCTTCGCTCTGACGCTTCATCTGTACAAAGAAGTGGCGTGCGAAGAGCAACGCAACAATTGATGCGGCTGGTATCAGCCAAAAAATAGGCGAAATTTCCATAATAAAATTGGTTAGTTATATTAATTGTATTTTGAGATCATCATAAAAAACACGTTGTGTCCCCAATCATCGAAAGAAATTATAGTAGGTTGCAGAAATTTTGAATATATCGAAGAAAACTCTCATAGATAACCATACTCTATCGTATGACCCTATGGCACTCTTTGAGGCGATATTTAAAAATTTAACACCTAGCAACAGGCTTTTATTATGATTTCAATAATTAAAGTTATATATAATGGTTTGATTATACAAATTTTCAGAACAAATTTATTGAATATTCGCTAAATTAGAGTTGCCCGTTGGGGAAATTTATAGCACTTTTTTTATAGAGTCATCACCATCCCCCGCAAATATAAATGTTTATATAAAAAAGTTACAGATAATTGCATCGGCTGTGAATAGCCCCTGCTCAGAAATATAGAACCTATCACCATCACTCTTAACTCCATAGCCCGCAGTAAAACTCCTTCCAAATCGCTCTTGATACTCACTCCCTAAGAATCCCTTTGCGGTACGTAGTCTTGTCATAATAAATTCATTATGCAGGTCATCATCACTGAGTAACTCCCTCTCTGCTTCCGTACCATTTAAGTACTGCCTAAGCGATGAAACATTCCAACTTCTACACCTTGCACCATCATATGAGTGAGCTGATGGACCAATTCCTAGATACTTATGACCACTCCAATAACTGCTGTTATGCCTAGAGCGGTAGTCACGACGAGCAAAGTTAGAAATTTCATAGTGCTCATACCCCGCCTCACGAAGGCTGGTGCACAGATATTCATAGTGCTCTAAACACTCCTCATCGCTTGCACACCCTACACCACGCCTGTCGAATAGTGTCCCGGGTTCAATGGAAAGTTGATAAGCGGAGATATGTTCCACACCTAACTCTATTGCACTTCGTACTGAATCCTGCCACTCTTCAATGCTTAGATCCTCGAATCCAAACATAAGATCTACCGATATATTATCAAAACCAGCCGCTCTAGCACTCTGAACCGCATTTCGAGCGTCCTGAGCCGAATGTTTGCGACCAATTTGTCTGAGTCTATCATCATTAAAAGACTGAATACCAAAACTCAACCTATCTACCCCTAAATCTCGTAATCCAGAGAGGTACTCATAACTTAGATGCTCAATATTTGCCTCAAGGGTAAATTCGTTGAGGCTAGAGGTATCGTAGTTTTCATTGATTGTCGTGATTATCTCACGTAGCTCTTCGAGAGAGAGTACTGAGGGTGTACCTCCCCCAAAGTATAGCGTTTGTAGTGGCTCTCGATACTCTTCCTTACGCTCTTTAAGTTCACCACACAGACCTTTGACAAGCTCAACGGTCGAAGCTCCGTGCCTTGACACTGAGTAGAACGAACAGTAGTGACACTTAGTCCCACAGATAGGAATATGTATATACAACATCTAGCTGAAAAAAGAGTATAACTCTAACCCCTTAGTGATAGAACTGCCTCCTTGAATAATCGACCACGCTCCTCATAGTTAGTAAAGAGGTCGAAACTAGCACAAGCAGGTGATAGCAATACAGTGTCGCCTTGAGTAGCCACACTTTGCGCTGATTCAATGGCGTCACTAAGCGAATGAGTATCAAAAATCACTGGTACTACACCCTCGAATGCCTCTAGTAACTTGCTATTGTCCACACCCATACACACGATAGCCTTTACACGCTCTGCTGCAAGTTCCTTAAGCGGACCATAATCATTGCCCTTATCAGTACCTCCAACAATCCAAATTATCGGACGCTTTACACCCTGAAGGGCATACCATACCGAGTCAGTATTTGTAGCCTTACTATCGTTTATATACTCTACTCCCTCAATTTCGGCGACTCTCTCCATTCTATGTTCCACTCCCGAGAACTCTCTGAGTGTACGGGCGATACTCTCAAATTCAACGCCAGCTCTAGTACACGCAGCAATTGCCGCTAGTGCATTTGAGACGTTGTGAAGCCCCTGTACGGTCATCTCTGAGATTAGCATACTGTGCTGCTCAAATCGAAGGTACTGCCCATCGCTCCAAGCACCTCCAACAGCTCCTCGTGCCGAAAATGGAATAGGACTCGCTGTAATCTTAGTAGAGGGAAGTATCTTTAATGATTCTGGATCATCAGCATTGTAGATAAATGTATTATCTGGAGTTTGATTGCGAAGTATTCTGAGCTTAGAGGCAACATACTTCTTCATATCATAGTCATAGCGATCGAGGTGGTCAGGGGTTATATTGAGCAAAACGGCAATATCCGCCTTGAAGTCATATACCCCATCGAGTTGAAAGCTACTTAGCTCTATTACATACCAATCGTAATCCACTGGATTCTCAGCGATCGAAAGAGCAAAACTCTGCCCTATATTTCCAGCTACTGCAACCCTCTTGCCTGCTCTGTGCATTATCTCATAGATGAGCGTAGTGGTGGTAGTCTTGCCATTACTACCCGTTATGCAGATAGTCTTAGCATTGGTGTACCTCGTGGCAAATTCAATCTCCGATATTACCTTAATACCACGAGATAGTGCGGCCTGTACAATATCTGCCTTATCTGGCACTCCGGGACTCTTGATTATTAGCGAGGCAGAGAGTACCTCGCTGAGCGTATGGCCTCCCTCTTCGTACTTAATACCCTTAGCCTCAATCTTTGACTTATAGTCGGCCTTGAGCATACCCCCATCTGATAGAAATACATCAAAACCCTTAACCTTTGCAAGTACAGCGGAGCCATAACCGCTCTCGCCACCACCTAGAACTACAATCTTTTGCATATCTTGTTTATAGTGATATAATTTAATATTACCTAATCTTGAGCGTTACGATTGTTACAGCTGCAAGAAGTAACTGTACGACCCAAAACCTAAAGACTATCTTTGTCTCAAGAAACCCCCGCTTTTGGTAGTGATGGTGTAGTGGAGCCATCAACAATATTCTACGCCCCTCACCATACTTTCTTTTGGTGAACTTAAAGTATGCTACTTGCGCAATTACCGATAGGCTCTCAATAAGAAATACACCGCATAGTATCGGCAGTAAAAGCTCCTTGCGAATAAGTAGTGCAAAGACTGCAATAATACCACCTATGGCAAGAGAGCCAGTATCGCCCATAAATACTTGTGCTGGATAGCTATTATACCAAAGAAAACCAATGAGTGACCCTGCAAATGCAGCAGCAAACACCATCAGCTCGCCACTACCGGGGATATGTGGAATGTCTAGGTATGAGGCAAAAATAACGTTACCCGAGAGGTATGCCATAATACCTAGCACTAATACTATTGGTACGGACACACCAGCTGCAAGCCCATCAAGCCCATCGGTTAGATTTGCTCCGTTGCTTACTGCGGTAATTATCAATATGGCAACAAGTACATATAGAATCCATCCAAGTGTATCACCCAATCCGCCATCAATGGGTATTAGTGAACGGTAGTCAAGAGTTGCATCCTTAAAGAAAGGTATTGTGGTAGTTGTTGATTTTTCGGCTGGACTAAGTGTCACACGTTGAGGCGTATTGTCTAAACTCACAGTCCCTACAACTACCTCTGCCTGAGACGCTGGAACATTCTCACGTACCACTATATCCGAACTCAACCACATTGCACTACCTACAATAATACCTAGCCCTACTTGACCCAGTATCTTAAACCTACCGGCAAGTCCCTCTTTCTTGCCCTTGAATACCTTGATGTAGTCGTCGCTAAAACCTATGAAACCAAGCCAAATGGTCGAAATCAACATTAGTTGAGTGTAAATATTCGTAAGGTTTCCGAAGAGCAATGTTGGGATTAAAATAGAGGCTAATATTATTAATCCACCCATTGTAGGAGTGCCACGTTTAGCCATCTGACCTTCGAGTCCTAGGTTGCGAATCTCCTCGCCTATTTGTGCACGCTGAAGAGCACGAATTATAGACTTCCCAAATATAATAGCGATTAACAGTGATAAAATTATTGCGGCAGAGGCTCTAAACGAGATGAATGAGAATAGTCCCCCCCCGGGAATGTCGAAAAGTGAGTCAAGGTAATCAAAAAGGTGGTATAGCATCTAGTCTCTTGTTATTATGGGTAAAGAATTTTCAAAGGTACAAAAAAGTAATGATTTTTTCAGTACAAAAATAATATTTACTCAATTCATAGCAGATGAAGGTAATCTTTCACTTTACGACTTCTTCGTTTTTGTTCTACGAGACCGTTGCAAGGCGGCGATATTTTAAAGATAACTC
>CAYJLU010000068.1:0-8816 GCA_964371395.1 uncultured Rikenellaceae bacterium
GCACCCTTGTTATATCCTCCATTATAGCTTGGTGGGGCTTGTGGCTCCCAGTAGAATACTCCTAGGCAATTCTCATTGGTATTCTCTTTACCGTTCTCGATTAGGTACTTTAGAAATGAGTATGACTCCTGTATCTCACTGTACTCCATTCCTACCTCGCATATCATAGTTTGTCGTTTATAGGACGTTGCGAATTTATTAATATTATCGATCATTGCCTCAGATTGCTCCCTCCAAGTTGAGGGGAGCGGATATAGCGATAATCCCATTATATCGTAGCGTGCATTCCACTTTGAGAGGTAATCAAATAGATACTGAATCCTCCCATACTTATCTCCTTGATCAACGTGCACAATAACCTTAGCATCTGGATATACGCTCTTGGTAGCATCATACCCACTATTGACTAACTCTGCATAGTTTGAGTTAGCGTAGTCTAGGCTACCGACTGGCCATAACATTCCCGTGGGAGTTTCATTGCCGACTTGCACCCACTCGACCTCTACACCTACTGACTTTAGTGCAAGTAGGACATCACTGGTATGTTTTGAGACTGCTTCTTTGAGTTGTTCGAGTGTAAAATCTTGCCACAGAACAGGAGGCGTTTGGTGTCCCGGGTCAGCCCAAGTGTCGCTATAATGAAAATCCACCATTATACGCATACCTAGGCTTTGTGCTCGAATTGCCTTTTCAATCACATCTAACTTGGAGTTCCACCCCTCTGTGGGATTTACCCATACTCTATAACGTACGGAATTCATACCAAGCTGCTTCATCAGTTCGGTACACTCCATCTGCTGTCCTGCCGAGCTGTAAAACTTTAGCCCTTCATCCTCCATTTGAGTTAGCCAACTAATATCTGCTCCCTTAGCAAAATACTCTTCGGTAGGTTCAATTTTTGACGGCTTATCTTTAGAACACGCTGTAATAATTACAGCTACTATACACAATAATACTCTTTTCATAGAGGCAAATATAATAAAAAATGTCCGAAACGATTAATCACACAACAAACATATACATTACTCACTACCTAAGCAATATATCATACTATTATATCGTAAATCAATTTATTTTATTGCATCTATACCAAAGCACTTAAAACCATTGCTGCGCACACTAAAAAATGGAGCGGCAATATCGAGTTACTACTCTACCTTTAATAACTCTTTATAGTAGTGCATTATCTCTTGGGCGATTGACGGTTTCGAGAAACGTTTGACATACTTCATACCTCGCTCTATTGCATATTGTCGCAACTCCTTATCTTCGATAAGTCGTGTAATCTGTGTAGCTAGTGCTCTGTAATCAGTTGGCTCTACATATAGTGCAGCATCTCCTCCAGCCTCCTCTAGGCAAGAACCCGTGGTGGCAACTGTTGGAATTCCTGAGCTTAATGCCTCTATAATAGGGATACCAAAGCCTTCGAATAGCGATGGATAGATAAATACCTCTGCGCACTGGTATATCTTTGCGAGGTCACGATACTCTGTTTTATGGAGCAGATGAACTCTATGCTCCAAGCCACGCTCCTTAGCATATGCCATAACCTCGTCTGCATAGAGTGTATGCCTTCCACACGCCACCAAATGCAATGAACTATCAACATACTCCAATGCCTGTACACCCAACATTAAGTTCTTTCTAGATTCGATAGACCCTACATTTAGAATAAAGCGACTCGGCAAGTTGTACTTCTCTCTTACACCACAAAGCTCCTGCGGGGTATATCGCTCAACAAACATTGGGTCACATCCCTGATATACCACCACTACCCTACTTGGTTCTACCCCGAAATACTCAACTATATCACGCTTAGTACACTCACTCACCGCAATAATTAAATCAGCTCTGCGACACGCATAACTAAACTTTTTGCGATATATCCACCTATCAATAGGTTTATAGAACTGCGGATAGCGAAGAAATATAAGGTCGTGAATAGTCACAACTGAGCGTGCACCACTCTTAGCTATACCATACGGAATTTCATTGCTGAGTCCGTGAAATATCTCAACACCATCACGGCGTATGTCACCACGTATGGGACCAATCCGCCATAGTGAACTCAATAGACCTCGCCAAAATCCACGCCTAGGTAATTTTACCTCAGTAGAGTTATGCTGTGAGACTATATCTTCGAACTGTGCATTTTGCTTATATTTAGGCACATACAGCAAGTAGTTACTATCTGGATAGCTCTCACACAGCGACTCCACTATAAAACGACTATAATTCCCAAGCCCTGTACCATTAGAGTTCGCCCTCTTTGCATCAAAACCTATATTCACCGAAACCTAGTTTTAAATAAGTTCTTTAACGAAACTAGACGCTAGCCTATCTGCCTCCTTCTGACTCTTAGCCTCGGAGTAAATCCTTACGATTGGTTCAGTATTAGATTTTCTTAGGTGAACCCATCCCTCTGGCATATCTACCTTAACACCATCAATAGTGGTTACTTTATACTCACCACTATACTTTGCCGCTAGTCTTTCCAGTAGAGCGGTAACATCGGTCGATTCACTCAACTCTGCTTTATTCTTACTCATATAGTACTGTGGGTACGATGCTCTAAGTGCACTCATAGTAATACCCTTTGGAGCAAAGTAAGTCAAAAACAAGGCTAACCCTACTAAGCTATCACGGCCATAGTGCAATTCAGGATAGATAATACCTCCATTACCCTCACCGCCAATAACTGCGCCTACTCTCTTCATCTCCTTAACTACGTTAACCTCACCAACGGCCGAAGCAGTGTAACTTCCACCGTGGTTTGCTGTTAGATCAGCCAAAGCACGTGATGAACTTAGGTTTGAGACTGTGGCACCTACTCCACACCTCTCTAGTATATAGTCAGCTACGGCCACTAAGGTGTACTCCTCACCAAACATCTCACCATTCTCTGAGATAAATGCAAGCCTATCTACATCGGGATCTACCACAACACCCATATCAGCCCCATACTCAATGACCGCCTCAGAGATTTCGGTTAAGTGTTCCTTTAGTGGTTCGGGATTATGTGCAAACTCTCCGTTTGGAGTACAGTTAATTTCTATAACCTCGCAACCCATCTGACGCAATAGCTCAGGAATAACAATACCACCCACTGAGTTAACAGCATCGACTACAACCTTAAATCCTCTGCTCTTTACAACATCCTTATCGACTAGTTCTAAAGCTAAAACCATCTCTATGTGACGATCGTTAAAATCTGCTTTAGTTGTACGTCCAAGGCTATCTACATCGACAAAATCAAAGTCCTCAGACTCGGCAATTTCCAGTATAGCGGCACCTTGCTCTGCATCTAAAAATTCGCCATTTGCACCTAGCAACTTCAGTGCATTCCACTGCTTAGGATTGTGCGATGCAGTAAGGATAATTCCGCCATCGGCTCCAAACTCCGTTACGGCAACCTCAACGGTTGGTGTCGAGGCTAGTCCAATATCTATCACATCTACTCCACAACCCTCTAATACTCCCACTACTATCGAGGAACACATCTCGCCCGAAATACGAGCATCACGCCCCACAATAATCTTTGTACGTTCACTGCCACTTGACTCCCTACGTATAAAAGTAGCATAAGCCGAGCTAAAGCGTGCTAGGTCAAGCGGAGTGAGATTATTACCGACACTCCCACCGATAGTTCCTCTAATTCCCGATATTGATTTTATTAGTGACATCTTTATTTTTTGTTTAAAATTACTAGAAAAAAACTACTGCTGCACACCCCTCGTTTATTTCATTTTTTAAGAGTGGCAATCTGCGTATATAGTATTAAAAATAACGCAACGAGCACTTGACTTTATAATAGTATGAAACTCAGAAGAATACTCTGACGCTAGATCTAAGGTTTTGCCATTTTACAACAGTTCTACATTTACAAATAGGCCACAAATGTACGAACTTTATTAACTTTGTACAAATTTTTCGTATGACTATGACAAACAAAAGAGTACTAGTTGGCATAAGCGGAGGTATTGATTCTACTGCAACTGTGTTAATGCTACAAGAGGCTGGATATATAGTAGATGCACTCTACATAGATATGCTAGGGTGTGAGGTAACACGGGGTTCAGTGGGTGAGCTATGCGCTAAACTAGGCGTAGAGCTTCACATTGCCGATGCAGTTGCTAGTTTTAACGATATTGTTGTGAATTCGGTAATAGAACATCACAATAGGGGAGAAACTCCTTCGCCCTGTACTATTTGCAACCCACAAATTAAGTGGAGGTTACTGGAACATTATGCCGATCGAATATCTATCCAATACATAGCCACTGGACACTATATTCAGATTAAAGAACAGGATGGATGGCACTATATAGCAAAGGGTATTGATCCACAAAAGGATCAATCCTACTATCTCTATGACCTAAATCAAGCTATACTCTCCCGTGCTATTACACCCCTAGGGCTGCACACCAAGAGTACCATTAGAGAGTACCTCGAAAGGCGTGGCTATGACGATGTCTGCCAGAAACCCGAGAGTCAAGGGGTGTGCTTTGCTAAGAGTGGGTATCGTGAGTTTCTAACCACACATACATCTCCAACCCAAGGAGACGTAAGGAGTGAGAGTGGTGAGATTATCGGCTCGCACAATGGCTATCAGCTCTACACCATTGGTCAAAAGCGAGGATTTACGCATAGCTCAGAGGGAAATCCTGAGGTGCGTAAAATTATTGCACATAACAATGAAATAGTTATTGGTCAACCACTACTGACTCGTAAAATAGTACTACGAGACGCTTGGTTTCACCCTATTGATTCGGCAACTGCAATTCACGCAAAGATTCGAGGGCTAGGGCGCAATACCACTCAAAATGCAATGGTCAGCCTGTTGGCTGACCATAAGCTACAAATCTCAATAGAGCATCCTGAATTTTGGGCACCTACCGCAGGGCAACCATCTGTTCTATATCAAGGAGATATAGTTGTAGGTGGAGGAGTTATTTGCGTATAGGCTCGTGGGCTACGATTGATAGATCGCTGTTTCTACGACTCTATCCACTCAGTAATCTCCTGAGACATTGGATCAGTCCTTGGGTGCAATACCTTGACTAGTTTACCATTTTCGTCAATGAGATACTTCTGAAAGTTCCACTGAACTTCGCTATCCATTACACCGTTTTTCGATTTTTCTGTCAAAAAGTGATAAATTGGTGCCATATCATCACCCTTTACCGAAATTTTTGACATCATCGGGAACTTAACACCATAATTTAGAGTACAAAAACTCTTAATTTCGTTTTCAGTGCCCGGCTCCTGTTCACCGAAATTATTTGCAGGAAATGCCACAATGGTAAAGTCATCATCTCCATACTTGTCATAGAGAGCCTGCAAGCCCTCATACTGTGGCGTTAAACCACATTTCGATGCCACGTTTACCACTAATACCTTTTTGCCCTTTAGCTCCGATAGGTCGAACTCCTTGCCATCTATTGTAGTTACCTTAAAGTCATATAGACTTTGAGTCTGCGCGTTGGAATACTCAGTGAAGGTAAGGAGTGTGAGTAGCAATGTCGCCACTATCTTTAATGTACTTTTCATTTGTTTGGGGGGTTAATGTTATTATTCTAACTCATTAAAGTTTAACACCAAAAGTATAACAAATTACCTTAAATTCCAAATAAAATCTACTCAACTAATCTCTTGGGTCACTATGGCGGTTGTAATAACATTGCTCAAGAATAGTAGAGAATAGTTTACCTCGTTTAGCGAAAAATATGTATCTTTGTATGTATTAATAACAAAATTACCATAACGAGATGCAGAAGCGTAGACGTTCCAAATCGCAGGATATATCTATCGAGGCGATTACAGCACCACTAGAGGTTAGCCGTGAACTAAAGCACCAAATTTTTACAATCTACAACTCTAACCCTGAGTTGAGCTTCAATGCTAAACAGATTATACGCCGACTCTCTACCGCAGATATTGAAATTAGCAGAGCACTCTGTGACCTGGCACTCGAAGAGCTGCTCCGTGAACGAGTTATAGAACCACGAGAGGATAAAAGAGGTTCATATAAACTCACTCGCACATATATCAAGACTGCTGTTGGGCGTGTTGATATGACTCAGAGTGGTATTGCATATATTGTAGTGGATAATGCTCCTGCTGATGCTAAGGATATTATTGTGGAGGCTAGAAGGACTATGAGAGCTATGCACGGCGATAGAGTGTTAGTAAATATCATCGGACGTAGACGAGACGGTAGACTCGAAGGTGAGGTTATCGAGATAATAGAAGCTGGCAAGCGTAGATTCGTGGGTAGATTATCAAAGAGTGAACGATTTGGATTTGTAGAGGTTGACTCAAAGGCTATGTCTCGTGATATATTTGTGCACATTGACAAACTTATGGGTGCAGAGGATGGACAAAAGGTACTAGTCGAAATTATTGATTGGCCTGCTGATTCTAAGAACCCTGTGGGGCAAATTCTAGATATACTAGGTAACTGTGGTGATAACGATACCGAAATGCACTCAATCCTAGCCGAGTATGATCTTCCATACTCATTCCCCGAGAAGCTAGAGGAACTTGCCTCTAGAATCGACAATGGACTCAATGAAGAGGAATTCAAAAAGCGTAGAGATATGCGGAATATACCTACATTTACTATTGATCCTGCCGATGCTAAAGACTTTGACGACGCTCTATCAATTAGAAAATTAGAGAGCGGTAATTGGGAGATAGGTGTGCACATTGCCGATGTCACTCACTACGTAAAAGAGGGTGATCAAATAGATATTGAGGGGCTAAATCGTGGAACCAGCGTCTACCTTGTCGATAGAACCATACCGATGCTACCGGAGAAGATCTCGAACTTCTTATGTTCGCTACGCCCTTGTGAGGAGAAGTTATGCTTCTCGGCAATCTTTGAAATGACTAATCAGGCAGAGATCGTAAGCGAGTGGTTCGGCCGCACGGTTATATACTCCGACCATCGATTCACCTACGAAGATGCACAGGTAATTATCGAAGAGGGTCTATCGAATAACCACGCACTAAGAGATCAGGTACTAACACTAAACCATTTAGCTCAGAAACTCAGAGCAGAGCGTTTCAAAGCAGGTTCTATCGGTTTTGAGCGTGATGAAGCTAAATTTGTTCTTGATGAAAATGGCAAACCGCTCAGCGTGTACTTCAAAGAGATGAAACTATCGAATCAGCTAATTGAAGAATTTATGTTGTTGGCCAATCGCAGTGTTGCCACATTTATCGGTAAGCGTAATGGGGATAGAAAACCTAAAACCTTCGTATATCGTATTCACGATACCCCTAACGAGGAGAAGTTTAACAAATTTAAGAGTTTTATAACTCGTTTTGGCTATCACCTTACCGCCAACAAAGGTAATGCAGTTGCTAAACAACTAACCTCAATACTACAAGAGGTCAAAGGTAAAGCGGAGGAGAACTTAGTATCAACGCTTGCTATACGTTCGATGGCAAAGGCATCTTACTCTACTCACAATATCGGACACTATGGATTAGCATTCGACTTCTACTCACATTTTACCTCTCCTATTCGTCGCTACCCAGATATGATGGTTCACCGTCTGCTGGCTCGCTACCTAAATGGAGGAGCATCAGTTAGCGAGGATAAGTACGAGGAGATGTGTGAATATACCTCAGGGCGTGAGGTGCTCGCCTCGGATGCTGAAAGGGCATCGATAAAGTACAAGATGGTGGAGTTTATGGAGGATAAAGTTGGCACACAATGGGATGGCGTTATCTCTGGGGTTACTGACTGGGGAATATATGTGGAGATCGAAGAGAATAAAATTGAGGGGATGGTACCTATTCGCAACCTAATGGATGACTTCTATGCGTTCGATAATGAAAGCTATTCAATCATCGGACATAGAACAGGACGCAGGTTTACTCTCGGTGATACTGTGCGCATTAAGATTGTACGTGCTGACCTTGCTCGCAAACAGCTAGACTTCGATATGGTGGGCATCGTTGACTTTCATAGCCGAGAACTCACACCACTTCCAGAGACCTCTACACTAAGCCCCGTGGCTGAAAACGTAAAATTTTATGAACGTAAATTTAAAAAGAATAAGAAAAATGGTAAAAAGCGTAAATAGAATAACACTTATATTAGCCTTAACGGTATCACTTGGGAGTTGTGCTGGAGAGTTCTCATCGGATGATGCTCTAAATACAATACAGTCCGAGGATGAATTTCAGACACAGTTCTATGCTCCAATATACTTAGGTAGTGAAATACTCACCGATGATAACTATAATAACCCTGAGGGATATATACA
This sequence comes from uncultured Rikenellaceae bacterium, assembly GCA_964371395.1. GTDB lineage: Bacteria > Bacteroidota > Bacteroidia > Bacteroidales > Rikenellaceae > Mucinivorans. Next base: position 8,280 of record CAYJLU010000068.1, read on the forward strand.
CGAGAAATATGGCGAAATAGTTGATGCAGGATTAATAACAACTAGTGTGAAGGCTGAGAATTCGTGGCGTAGTGTAGTCAATGTTACACTAACTTCTAGGGGTAAGGAGATGGTAGATGAGGATCGTACTGAGTCGCTACGCAAAAGAACAGACTATGACAATGCATACTACGTAGCTGTGTGTACTTTATCACCAGAGAGAATTTTAAATGTTCGCCCCCTTCAAGGCGATACTATGGAGGTAGACTACACGATTATAGAGAGAGCAATAACACCATTTGGCCGATACCTAGAGTTCAGCGAGGGTAGAGAACACATCCATTCACGCAAATTCACCAAAGGGTTACTGGGTTGGAGTCTAGTTCCAATTAAATAATCATCTCGATTCATTACACCTCTTAAGTATAGTTCTATAAAACGGTTGATCACTCTCTGCGTAGTGGTCAACCGTTTTGTTTATCCACTGCTTAGAGCTATAATCTCTTTACATTCAACTTATGACCTCTCATTTAGAAAACTATCCTTCTAAATTGCACT
>CAYJLU010000069.1:0-8794 GCA_964371395.1 uncultured Rikenellaceae bacterium
GTGAACCTACTCATCTACCCCGAAGAATCAAAAATAGAGAGTTCGACTAACAATCTATGTTAATCGAACTCTCTTATTATCGAAAAATGTGTGATAATCACGCTTATACTTCTGTTGTATTATTATAATATAATAGTTTCAGGAATTGTAACTTTGCGAGAATCTATTTGTGTTTCAGTTGCATCGCTATTAACCCTAAGCAGCACGTAGGTAAAATTGATTCCCTCAGGGAATAGTGTTTGGAATTTTGCAACATTAATTGAATTTGTCTGTTCGTTGAAGTGTTCCTTAGCCTTATTGTCAGCTTCCTCAATTGCACCATTTAATGTAGTAGCAGTACCTTTATGTGTGATTGAGTAGTCAATACCATATCCAATTACAAGTCCTTGCGTAAAAAGTTCATCCTCGATAGTCTTAATTTGTTCAGAGGTAAGAGCGTCAGAGATAACCTCGCAGTAGTAAGTTTGAGTTGATGATTTTGTCTGACACGAAAATAGAGCTGTAAGCCATAGAGTAGCTATAAGTAATTTTAGAGTGCTTCTTTTCATATTATTCTTTTAGTTATAAATAAGGAAATTAATATCGCAAAATTATCATTGTTTTATCATCTTTTCAAAGTGTGTGGTAGTAACAGTTACAGTACCTGTCCTCGCATTTGGATCAGATGAAGGCACGTAACGAACCAATGAGTATTCGAATGTAGTTCCATTATCAATTGTTTCTAACGAGTTAGGATCAATAAGCGAAACCCATAGACTGTATAGTTGAGTGGCATTATTATCTGCATTGTCGGTACTTACCCCTGTGCTATATCCGAGTTCATCTATTCGTTCGCTAGACTGATCGTAGGTTAATGCACCTAGTGAGTTTATCTCCTCGCCCAGAATCTCAATTTGCTCCTCGCTTAGTTCATTACTCAGTACCCTACACTCATATAAGAAGTGTTCATTTGAGACAAAGCTACAAGAGCATATCGAGAGTGTGGTGAGGTAAAATATGACTAGTTTAATATGTTTCATAGTTATCTCTTAGTGCTTTTTGTTCTTCCACTTGCTTTTGATCGTAGTGCAGATTGCGATTTAGTTTTAGTTGGTAGTGCTGACTTCTTGCCCTTAGCAACAGCTTTAGTGGTTTTACTTGGTTTATTACGAGAATAACCACTATCTTTTTTTGTTTGTTCTTTCTCTAGTTCTCGTTGTTTTTGGGCAGTTTTAGAGAAGTAAGGGTGGTGTTTATGTCGATGTTTTACCCTACCTACTCCCTTCGATGCAGTCTCAGTACCGTCAGAGTCTTTGAGGTTTTCAGTTAGTACCGTAACTTCCTTTTCGGTTAGCTCTCTCCAGTGTCCTACCGGGAGTCTCCCGAGTTCGATATTCATAATTCTAACTCTACGTAGTCTCACTACATCATAGCCGAAGTACTCACACATTCTACGAATCTGTCTATTGAGTCCTTGGGTGAGCACAATACGGAATGCCATAGCACCCTCTTTGATGATTTTGCACCGTTTAGTAGTGGTTCCAAGTATTGGAACTCCACTCTCCATACCCTTAATGAAACGCTCTGTGATTAGCTTGTCGACCACTACTTCGTATTCCTTTTCGTGATCATTTGCCGAACGAAGAATTTTATTGACAATAGAGCCGTCATTTGTAAGTAGAATAAGTCCTTCAGAATCTTTATCCAGCCTACCTATATTGAATATACGGTGAGGGTAGTTAACAAATTTTTCTATGTTATCTCGTTCAGTCGGGTCAGTTGTCGATACTATACCTATGGGTTTATTCAGAGCAATATAGACTCTATCTAGTAGGTTCTCTACAATAGCCCCGTTTGCTCTAACAACGTCTTTATACCCAATGCGAGCACCTATCTCGGCAACTACACCATTGATGGTTACCTTTCGCTTTTCTATCATTCTATCAGCTTCTCTTCGAGAACATAGTCCTGAGTCACTGAGAAATTTATTTAGTCTTATTTCCACACTACAACCTTTTAGTTTAAGCGCAAAGTTACGTAATATTTTTAGGAAAATCTAATATCAACAACTACTTCTGATCTTTATCCCTTAAAATTTGTTGTTGCAGCTCAATACTATGTGCGTGGATAATGCGCAGCAAACGCATCATAAAGTCTTCGCTTAGGCCATATAACTGTGCACTATTTTGGAGTCGATTAGTTATCTCCTCCCATCTCTGACTTTGGAGTATAGCCACATTATTGCGAGCCTTTAGTTCACCAATTTGAGAGGTGGTTTCCATTCGGCGACTCAGTATCCATAGTAGCTCACTATCAAGGGTGTCTATCTTACTTCTTAGTTGTGATAGTTCTTCGTTATAGTCCTCTGTTGTTGCGTGTTGACTAGGCCAGTCTATGGTCTTTAGTAGTTGAGTTAGTTCTTCAGGTGAGAGTTGTTGTTTGGCATCACTGAGTGCGCAATTGGGAGTTGGGTGACACTCTACCATAAGCCCCGAGTAGTTTAGATTAGCAGCCTCTTGTGATATTTTGGCCACAAGGGTACTATCTCCAGCAATATGTGATGGGTCGCAAATTAATGGAAGTGAGGGGAATATCTCACGAATTTCAAGTGCAAGGTGCCACAGCGGACTATTGCGATATGGTGCAGAGTTATAGCTACTAAACCCACGGTGGATAAGTCCTATATCTCCACTTATAGTTGCACCGATGCGTTCAACTGCCCCAGCCCACAGAGCAATATCTGCACTTGGTGGGTTCTTAATCATAATATCAACCTTAACACCTCGTAGAGAATCGGCTAATTCCTGAACTGAAAATGGATTTGCAACAGTTCTAGCCCCAATCCACAACATATCTATATTGCTACTCAGTACAGCTTCTAAATGCTTTGGCGTGGCAATCTCCGTAGCGATTTTTAGCTTTGTTAGCTCTTTTGCTTCCTGAAGCCATTGTAGTGATTGATCACCGATACCCTCAAAGCCTCCGGGGCGAGTTCGTGGCTTCCATACCCCAGCCCTAAGAACCGTAACCGCTGGATTTTGTGCTACTTTTCGTGCACTCTCTAGTACCTGCTCTCGACTCTCGGCACTGCAAGGACCTGCTATGATTAGTGGTCTATTACTTTGGGTGAGTATCATTTTCTTAGTGTTTTAAATCGTGAAATATGGATAGTAGTTCCAATTGCTATGAGTAGTAAGGCTAGTTTTATCAGGATATGCACATCCATAAATATAATAGTACTTCCTATTGATAGCCAAATCATAGATATTGAGATAATCTTAGCGTGGAGTGGTATACTCTTATTCTCCATAAAGTTCTCTACAATTTTACCTAAGATTCTATGAGACATCAACCACCTACGTGCTTTAGGTGAGCTATGGTAGAAGAGCCAAGAGGCAAGTAGTATAAAGGGAGTTGTGGGGAGTATCGGTAAAAATGCTCCTAAGACTCCAAGTGCAACGCATAGGTAACCTAGTGCGGTGAGTATAGCTCTACTGGTTCTATTCTTGATCATATATTAAAATTAGAAGCTACGGCCTCCACCGCCACCAAAACTACCACCACCACCAAAGCCACCAAAACCGCCACCACTCGAACTCGATGAGCCTCCAAAGCCTCCAAAACCGCCAGTACCCCAGAAGATAGTACCACCACCACCTCCTCCATTACTGCCACCATTACCTCTATTCGAACCTCCGCCCTTGCCCTTTCTTCCTGTTACAATCATAATAATGAATATGAATATACCCAAGATAATGTACGTCCACATCTCGACAGTTCCCTCTGCTTCATAATCGGCAGTGTATTCTCCCCGAACAAGCCCCCTGATCTCCTTTGCACCAGCCTCAGCGGCAAGGAAATACTCACCTCGCTTGAGGTGTTCGATCATTACTCGATCTATAACACGTGCGCTCCGACCATCGGGTAGTGCGCCCTCTAGCCCACTGCCAACACCTATAAATACCTCACCACCACTCTCATTCCTAGGCTTTATGAGTATAACAACACCGTTATCCTTATCAGCTTGACCTATCCCCCAGTTATCAATAAGTCCTGCCGCCATCTCGGCAGGTGAGTATCCATTAAGGTCATCTAGGGTGACTATTGCAATTTGAGTGGAGGTTTGCCTCTCGAAGTTCACAAGGCTATCTTCGAGCACCGCAACCTGTGCTGCACTAAATAGCCCAGCAAAGTCATTAACAAGTCGTGCAGGGCGCATAGGTTCAGGTGTCTGAACAGATGCAAAACCCTGCACAAAGCTAATTAATACCAGTAGTACAACTACAATATATCTTTTCATATACTCTCTTACCTAAAATTCGACAGCGGGAGCATTCTCAGCACCTTCATTTGCCTCATAGTAATCCATAGACTCAAATCCATAGACGCCAGCGAGTAAGTTTGATGGGAATTTTCTGATGTATGTATTATAGTCCTTTACAGCATCATTAAACTCTATACGATGCTTTGCTATACGGTTTTCAGTACCAGCAAGCTCATCTTGTAAGTTTAGGAAGTTTGCCGATGCCTTTAGGTCAGGATAGCTCTCACCTATTGCCAATAGTCGACCTAGGCCTTGTGATAGTTCAGCCTGTGCAGCCTCGAACTTCTTAAGGTTTTCTGCGCTAAGATCCTCGGCTGTGAGTTTAATCTGAGTGCCAGTAGCACGAGCAGCGATAGTTTCAATCAGGGTCTGTTGTTCGTGATTTGCGTATCCCTTGACTGTGGCAACAAGATTAGGAATAAGATCGGCTCTTCGTTGGTATTGAGCTTCAACCTTTGCCCATCTATTAGTTACTTCTAGTTGCTTCTCTACCATCGAGTTATAGCGACCCACAAAGAAACTAATGAAGAGGATTACGGCTACTACCGCAATCCCCCATTTGATATACTTATTCATTACTGATTCTTTAGTTTTATATATGTGTGGTGCGGACCGAAGCGTTCAAATGCCGCTTTGTCTAGTTCCTCACGGTGTTCAGGAGCAGCGACTGAAATTACGAGTCTCGCTCTCTCTTGTAGGCTTTTACCATATAGGTTAACAGCACCAAATTCAGTTACAAAGTAGTGCATATGTGCACGAGTAGTTACAACACCTGCACCTAGGTTAAGTGTAGGTGCGATTTTCGATAGTCCCTTATTGGTAACAGCTGGCATAGCAATAATTGCCTTACCACCCTTACTAAGCGATGCTCCGTAGATAAAGTCAACCTGACCACCAACACCCGAGTAGTGGCGAGTACCAAGTGAATCAGCACAGACCTGACCCGTAATATCAACCTGAAGTGCAGAGTTAATAGCAGTTACTCTATCGTTCTTTGCAATGTTGAATGGATCATTGGTGTACCCAACGTCCATCATACGAACCGCAGGATTATCATCAATAAAGTCATAAACTCTCTGAGAACCCATAAGGAAAGTTGAGACCATCTTGCCCTTATCGATAGATTTAGCGGCACCGTTGATAACGCCAGCCTCTACAAGTGGAAGAACGCCGTCTGCGAACATCTCTGTGTGGATACCTAGGTTCTTATGACCGCCAAGTTGAGCAAGTACTGCATTAGGAATCGCACCGATACCCATCTGAAGACACGCACCGTCCTCGATAAGTGATGCACAGTGCTTGCCAATAGCAATCTCCACTTCAGTAGGTTCTGTGAAGTGTGCTTCCTCTAGTAGTTCGTGGTGTTCACACCATACATCTATCATTGATGCAGGAATCATCGCATCACCAAAGGCACGAGGTACGTGTTTGTTGATAATTGCGATAGTAGTGCCAGCCATTTCAATAGCAGCAAGTGTAGCGTCTACTGAAGTACCAAGCGATACGAAGCCGTGCTTATCTGGAGGCGATACTTGTATCATCGCTACGTCGATAGGTAGTGCACCTGAACGGTATAGTTTCTGAGTCTCGCTAAGGAATACTGGGATATAGTCCGCAAAACCTGCCTGTGTAGCCTTTCTAAGGTTACCACCAACAAAGAATTGATTTGCTTGAAATATACCTGCATATTGCTCATCGCCATAAGGTGCAGGACCTTCGGTGTGCAGGTGGTGGATATGCACGTCCTTTAGTTCGCCAGCCTCCCCACGCTTTAGTAGAGCGTTGATAAGTGGAGCTGGAGCTGCCGCTACGCTCGAAAAGTGGATGTGATCACCCGATTTAACAACCTTTACTGCCTCCTCAGGGCTTACGATTTTGATTTCTCTTGTCATCATTTAAGAATTAAAAAATTATTAATTATCTAGTTTGTCTTTGATTCTATTCTCTAGGTATTTATAGTGCGCAGACTCCGTACTATTGCTTGCCTTAAATCCACGGAGTTTGCTTTGTAGTAAGCGAAGTTCGTTGAGGGTTAATGCCGTAATATCACTGTATAGCATTGACGAGAACTTATCTGTATCTGGTACTATACTCAATAGGCTCTCAACATATACCTTCTGCATAATTCTCTGCTCTGCTGTGGCAGCCGAACGGAATATGTATTTATTGAGGTCTGAGAAGTAGTTTGCCATAGTGTATGCTTTAGAGCCTAGTACAGCCTCACTCTCAATCAAATTGCTCATTACTCTGCTATTTACAATCTTTCTCATATTACTAGCATAGATAGTAGTTGCAACAAATATAGGGTCGAGGTTCGTTGCAGCAGCAATCTTAGGGCTTTGTATCCATTTCTGCGGAGTGAAGAAGTATGTATTTAGCCACGCCATAGCCTTACGTTGGTCAGCTGCATCTACATAGCTATATACATCGCTACCCTGTTCCAAGGTCATAGGGGTCTCATATATACCACCTACCCACTTAGCAACGTGTCCTACATAACGTCCATATTGGTTTAGTACCTCACGGTATATATCGGCAAGATTGTCGTACCCTTCATTTTGTGTTTCTGTCCACTTCGGTAGACCCTCGATAACCCTTGAAAGGTTCTTAATACCTAGCGCATTAGCCTCCATCGAGTTTGCTCCTATATCCTCTGACTGCGAACGAGGATCATTAGGATTCATCTCGTGGCCAAACCAAAGGCGTGGATTTTCCTTAGTCTCGGCGATAATCCACTCATTAAGCATTGATTTCTCCGCCTCAGCAGTGGTCTTATCTAGGAATCTACGATAACCCCACTCAATAGCCCAGTAGTCGTAGTCACCGATACGAGGGAAGAGTAGTTCTCTTGCAATGTTATCCTCTGGTTGCGCCACATAGTTAAAACGAGCATAGTCCATAATTGATGGTGTATGACCATACATTTTGAGGTACTCAGGGTCCCTAAGATTTTCAACAGAGGTCAGTGATGACGAACCGAAGTTGTGGCGTAGGCCTAGCGTATGTCCAACCTCGTGCGAGCTAACAAAGCGAATTAACTCACCCATAAGCTCATCGGGGAATGTCATCTGCTGTGCATCAATATCATTTGGACCTGCTTGGATCATATACCAGTTGCGGAGAAGTTCCATAACGTTGTGGTACCAGTTGATGTGACTTTCGAGTATCTGCCCCGTGCGTGGGTCATTGATGTGAGGACCACTAGCATTAGGAATTGTAGATGGTTTATATACTATTGCTGAGTGGCGAGCATCATTTATACTCCAAGTTGAGTCACCAACAGGTGCACGCTCACCCCTAATAGCATTTTTGAAGCCTGCTTTGCGGAAGACTGGCTCCCAATCATTAACGCCTTGGATAAGGTAGTTCACCCACTTTTCAGGGGTGGTAGGGTCGATGTAGAATACAATAGGTTCGGCAGGTTCGACAAGTTCACCTCGTTTGTATGCCTCCATATCCTCGGGCTTTGGCTCCAACCTCCAACGAGTAATCATCGACATATTCTTAACCCCCTGAGGATTCTTATCGAAATCAACATACCTAACCGTGAAGTAACCTACACGCTCATCCGCATAGCGTGGTTGCATAGGTACCTTTGGTAGCTCTATAATCGAGGTGTTCAGCTCAAGTGAGACAGGAGATGGGGGAGACATCTGCCCTGTTCTAGGGTTTTTCTGTCTGTAAGAAAACGTCTTAACTGTGCGAATCTCGGTATTAATAGGGTATGACTCAATAGAGGCTACATAAGCTAGATTACTCTTATACTGCGATAGGTTCATATAGTCCTTATAGAAAGAGTGTACTGAAGTAAAATCATTATCTCCGAGTATAAAGCCAGTAGCATCTACAAGTAGTGTATCTTTACTCTTATTTTTAGCCTTAACCTCCATCATTTCGGCTATTGGTTGGAAGTTACTACGCATAACATTGTCATACATATCTCCGGTAGAGTCACGAGGAACCTCTCGCATATTGATTGCCTGCACGAGAAGTTTTGTAGAGTCGGGTGAAAGTTTGAAACGTATAAGGTCTTCGGCCACTGGGTCGCCAGCGTAGCTAGAGCTAAGTGCAGCTGATGCCTGACTAATACGGGTAACTAGAAGCATATCCACATCTAGTTGCGAGGTCGGTAGCAGGAAGTAGTATTTCCCCTCTTGTTCAACAATGTTTAGTAGCCCCTTGTAGTGCTTTGCACTAGCCTTAATCATTGATTCCATAGAGTCTTTGACCTCGGCATCTTGCTTTTTGGGAGCTTCCGTTTCAGTTTTATTTCTTTTGCTTTGTTTAGGTTTCGGTTTTGCTGCCTGAGCACTTACAATGCACAGTATTAGAGCAAGGGAGGTGAGTGCTAATTTTGTTATTTTCATTATGTTTTTAGAGTTTATGGGTTATTCTTATTTTTTTCTACTCCAAAGGTAAGAACAAATATACTGAACTTTTAGTAGTCACCCAAATTTTTGAACCTTTAATTTTGTAAAGAGACCGTTGCAA
>CAYJLU010000070.1:0-8732 GCA_964371395.1 uncultured Rikenellaceae bacterium
AGTCTCATACTTATGTATGCTCCTTTCATAGCCCTTAGAGCCATCTTCAAAATCTTATCCACCTATCAACGCTCTTCATAGCGGAGCAAAACATAAGTTTTGCAACGGTCTCTCAAGGCTAGTTGGTTGGTACACTCTTTCCAAGGAGAAGTACAGTGGTATACCTATTTGAAGATAATGGCAGTGCAAGAGATATCGTCACGAGGATAGTATCTATCGTTCTGAACAGCACGCTCAACAACCCTAGCTGCAAGCTCCTCGGCTGTTAGCCCTTGATCGCTACGCTTTGCAATAATACCCTCGGCGAACTTCGATAGCGCAGTTGCACCCCAACCTCTAGGCGTACCCTCCATACCAAGACCGCTTTGCGTTACTCCATCACTGCAAGTAACAATAGTGTCACCACGCTTAATCTTATGCTCACAGACCAGTAGTGACTTCTTGAAGCTATTTGACTCAATGTCCACGACACTCCAATCAGCTATATAAGGTTGTTTGCCTCGGCAGATGATTGTAGGTGGATTATCACTCTCAATGATAATCGCTGTACCACTTGTATGGTCAAAGTCCACCAGAGTGAACGTAGAGTATGCCACGCCACGAATAGGGCAAATTGGAAGCCTATAACATAAAACTTCGATCATACGAGCAAGTGACTCTATACCACTCCATTCGCTCATAACTATCTCACAGGTAAGTTCACTTAGAACATTAGCTTTTGGACCGTGCCCTAGTCCATCAGAGTGCACCATTACAGTATGCCTCTTAGAACTCTCACACAGAAAACTATCACCACACAGCGTCTCGCCATAGCAGTTTATAGATTGAAAGTCAATATCTAGGTTTATATCCATTACCATTTAGGGGTGGTTACTGATCGTAGCCTAATCTCTTGAGTTTAGATGCACTATCTCTCCATCCAGCATCGACCTTAACGAATACCTCCAAAAAGACCTTTTTGCCAAGGAATGTCTCAAGGTCCTTACGAGCTTCGGTACTAACACGCTTTAGCATATAACCTCCCTTGCCGATAAGTATCCCTTTTTGTGATTGACGCATAACAAGTATTACTGCCGAGATCCTATCCATAGTCTCTGACTCCTCGTACTTTTCTATGATAACCTCAGTACAGTATGGTATCTCCTTGTCGTAGTGTAGAAGAATCTTTTCACGTATAATTTCGCTTGAGAAGTATCTCAGCGAGCGGTCAGTGAGTGTATTCTTCTCGAAGTATGGTTCACCCTCTGGCAACAACTCCTTGATTCTAGGAATTAATATATCGACTCCAAACCCTACTTTTGCTGAAATTGGCAAAACTTGAGCATTGGGTAGTAGCTCACGCCACCTCTCCACCAGACTATCTAGTAGCTCTGGATTAGATATGTCAATCTTATTAATAACAACAATGGTAGGTACGCCACTAAGGCGTACCTGCTCAATGAAGTTTAGGTTTTTATCAATTTTTTCCACGGTGTCGGTAACGTACAGAAGTACATCCGCATCACCAACAGCACCCTCACTATATGCCAACATCGACTCTTGGAGTTTATACGATGGTTTTATCACCCCCGGAGTATCGGAATAGACTATCTGAAAATCCTCACCCGAGACTATACCCATTATACGGTGACGAGTAGTCTGTGACTTACTAGTTATAATACTAAGTCTCTCGCCCACAAGTGAGTTCATCAGTGTTGACTTTCCGACATTAGGATTGCCGACAATATTTACAAATCCAGCTCTGTGCATACTATTTCTTGGTAAATTCTTGGTAGAAGTAAGGTATTGTTTCGATACCCTTGTAGAAGCACTCTAGTGGGTAGTTTTCGTTAGGTGAGTGGATAGCATCAGAGTCAAGTCCAAAGCCCATAAGTATTGATTTGATGCCTAGCACCTTTTCAAAGTGCGAAATAATAGGAATACTTCCACCGCTGTAAAATGGCAGAGGACGCTTGCCATATGTATGCTCAATTGCAGCAGAAGCAGCAGCATAAGCCTTAGTATCGGTTGGTGCGATATATGGCACTCCACCGTGCGAAGCCGTTACTTTAACCTTAACAGATTTTGGTGCAATACGTAGGAAGTGGTCGCAAAGTAGTTGGGTAATTCTCTGGAAATCCTGCCCTGCGACAAGTCTAGTTGAAATTTTAGCAGTTGCAATCGACGGAATAACTGTCTTTGCACCCTCGCCTGTGTAACCACCCCAGATGCCGCAAACATCAAATGTAGGGCGAATACCCTTGCGCTCCATAGTTGTATAGCCAGCCTCACCCTGAGTATCTGCAATATCGATAGATGCCTTAAAATCCTCCTCCGAGAATGGAGCCTTAGCAATCTCAGCACGCTCCTCCTTTGAGAACTCATACACACCATCGTAGAAACCTTCAACTGTAACCCTTCCATCCTCATCAATCGACTTAGCAATCATATCGCAAAGCACATTGATAGGATTTGCAACTGAACCTCCATACAGTCCACTGTGTAGGTCACGATTTGGACCCGTTACCTCCACCTCCACATATGAAAGTCCACGAAGTCCACAGGTGATAGATGGGGTATCAGTGCCGAGCATAGATGTATCAGATACTAGAATAATATCAGCCGCTAGCATATCCTTATGCTCCTCACACCACGTTGTAAGGTTGCCCGAACCGATTTCCTCTTCGCCCTCAAGCATAAATTTAACATTACAAGGTAGCTCTCCACTCTTTACCATTGCCTCGAAAGCCGCTAAGTGCATAAAGCTCTGTCCCTTATCATCATCAGCTCCTCTAGCATATATCTTCCCATCACGAATCTCTGGAGAGAATGGCTCTGAGTCCCATAGTTCAAGTGGATCCACAGGCATAACGTCATAGTGACCATATACTAGGATGGTTGGTAACTCAGCTGAGATCATCTTTTCTGCGTAAACGATACCCGGTCCAGCCGTAGGGTATATCTCTACTCGATCAACCTCTAGGCTCTCAAGTTTAGCCTTTAGCCACTCGGCGGTACGCTGCATATCTGGAGCGTGAGCTGCAATTGACGATATTGATGGGATACGAATTAGTTCAAATAGTTCGTTAAGGAATTTTTCCTTATGCTGAGCGATATATTCTTGTGTCTTTTTCATAATTATAATTATTTTTTATATAAATGATTATAGACAAAGATAGTTTATTTTTATAATATTCAACACTAAAAAGATCACAAAAAAAGTAGCGAGAGTTAACTTGTTAGTTAACCCTCGCCACTTGTATGAGATTTAGATCGCTCTATCACGATCTCGGTATGTAAATATTAATTAATATTAGGTCGAACGTATTTGTATAGAGTTGATGTACCAACTTGACCCTCAGAGTTCATTGGAATGATAAGCAGGTGAGATTCTAAATCAATCATTTCTCTGAAGTCTACTAAGATACTATTACTGCTATTTGCGGTTTTGTAGTTTCTAGATGAGAATAAGTTACCTTCCTTAGCTAATGCGATATAGTCATCTATGCTTGGATTAGATATATCACTCAGTGAGTTTTTGCTTAGATGAATTACATAAGCATTAGTAAGACCTGCATCAAGTTTTATTGCAAAATATCCTCTGTCATTACTTCCTGGCCCATAAGGCTCAATCTCAGTATTCAGAAGATCACAGACTGCCGAACCATCCACAGTAGCTTCAAGCCCCAGAGTTGTTACAGAAAAGATTTGTAGTTCACTGATCTTATCCTCAGTTGCATTAATAGATAGCGTGTATAGATTATAGGTAGTGTTAGGATTAAGGTGTGTCTCCTCTAGTTCAGTATTTCCCTCTTCTAAGTATGTCCAGCTAAACTTCATATCGCTGTAAATCTCTGCGAAAACTTGATCATCGCTATACTCTCCATCTTCATAGAATTTATAGAATGTCTTTTCTGTATCATCTGATAGTGTAGCCTCGTATGTAACACTGAAAGGAGTAGCAGAATGTACAGCAGTGATATTAAGCGAAGCATCAGTTGCTTTAATAGTTGTAGTGACAGTTTTAGAGTAGATGCTACCCATTTTGTAGTCTTCGTCGAAACCAATGGTAAATATTTCATATTCTGTACCCGGAGATAAATTATAAACATCCCCATTAACAGATTCTAAAATGCTAGAAATTTCATTCAAGCTGTAATCATACTTGAATAGTTGGGTTGTGTATTTGTTCTCAAACCAATTGTTATCAACTAGGTATTGCTCTAGGGTTGTGCTAATTTCCGATGTAGCAATTGCACCCGTAAAGTATCTATAAGATTTCTGATCGGTGTTAGTTATTGTGTATTCAATTATCTGATCCTTTGTTGAGGTGACTTCAAATGGAAGTGTTACATCGCTCTGACCTATAATATAATCAGTCGTGCTAAAGTCGAATTGTTGAATATCACCAACCATCGAGTAAGTGTTATTCGCCTCGTCGTAATTTACAGCTACTACCGCTAGAGTATATGCGTTATTTGGTCTTAGTGCCATTGTTGGCCTATTGTATTTTTTACCAGTGGTGTTAGTAAACCAAGTTGATTTATATTCAATCTCCTCAGAAAATGTCTCATCGCTATACTCATCTGTATTGTAGGTTTTGTATGCTACACCCCAAGATTTAGTTGTATTGTAATCAACAACAAAATTTACGGCAATAGATGCAGGGTTAATTGCGCTAACGATAAGATCTGATGGAGTAAATTCGATATCACTCATCTCACCAACTTTGTATTCGTTCTCTGCATAGCACATTAATTCATACTTTACGCCTATCTCTAACTCAGAATTATCTATGGTAAGTGTATATTCACTTTCGCCATCATAGTCTTCTATCTGTTTTGCTGCTGGGAATCCATCTTCACTCTCTTGAGCTATCGAGTAATAAAGCTTAGTTGCACTGCCACTTATAGTAATCTTAATTGAGATGTTTTGTGCTGTTAAGGTTGGTTCAAGTGTAACTGTCGGTGTCTCATACTCCAAGGTAGTGAATGTAAGTGTAGTTACATCACTCTTGTTTCCAGCAACATCCATAGTGTACATATTAACTGTGTATTCACTCTCTGGTTCAAGGTTCTCTAGAGTTATGGTTTGTGGAGCTGTGCTACCTTTAACCTCTTGCCATTCACCCTCCTCGGCTGCATCAGTTAGATGATACTGATAGTAAAGTGTAAGCTCAGATGCTACATTTACAGTGATCTTTGCAGAAGTTGAGCTTAGCGAACCCTCAACTGTACCTGCACTAAATTCTAGGGTTGTAGGATCAAACGTCGGATCCTTTTTACAGCTTACTGTAAGGATAGTTGTTGCAACTAGTAGTAACGACAATAGTCGCAGAGTAAATTTTTGCATAGTCTAAAGTGTTTTTTTTAGTCCTTGGATTCTACCTGACTTATCAAATTCAGCTCATATCCACTAGGTAGAATCCATACTTTAGTGGATATGAGTTGATGAAATATTTAGACACAAAAATAAAATAATATTTACAAAAAAGCAACACTTTAATAAACTTTTTTAATAATATTCCACTGGAAAAGGTATAAATATGAGGAAGTGTAGCATATTTACACGCATTGCTTAAATTTAACAATGGAAATTAAAATAGTTTTTAAAGATTGCGTTGCCGGAGTATCTTACTCTATCTCTTCGTCAGTGAGGTATCTGTTTCGGTCACTGCTGCTGCGATTTATCATCTCTCCGAGGAAACCAGCTATAAATAACTGAACTCCAATTATCAGTGCTGTTATCGATAAGTAAAATAGAGGTTGATCTGTAACAGCTCGATAGCTTTCACCCGCACCCTGAAGTAGTAGTTTGTTGATAATCAGATAAAGCGCAATGCCTCCTCCAGTCAAAAACATTAACGAACCAATCCCCCCGAAGATGTACATAGGACGGCGACCAAAACGAGTCATAAAGGTAACACTAATCAAATCAATATAACCCTTGATCATTCGCTCCCAGCCGAACTTAGAAACACCGTACTTACGAGGATAGTGCTTTACAACCTTTTCTGTGATCTTCTTGAAGCCTGCACGCTTTGCAAGTATCGGAATGTAGCGGTGCATCTCACCATAGACCTCAATACTCTTGATAACCTTGCTACGATAGGCCTTTAATCCACAGTTAAAGTCGTGCAGTTTAATGCCACTAAATAACCTAGCTGTGGCGTTGAATAACTTTGAAGGTAGAGTCTTACCTAGTGGATCCTTGCGTACACCCTTCCATCCACTAACCAAATCCCAACCATCGTTCACTATCATAGAGCGCAACTCTGGTATCTCATCTGGAGAGTCCTGTAAATCAGCATCCATAGTGATTACAACTTCCCCACGTGCCCGCTCAAAACCAACGTAAAGAGCAGCACTCTTACCGTAATTTCGTCTAAATCTAACTGCTCTAATCTCAGTAAATCTATGCTTTAGATCCTCGATTACCTCCCACGAAGAATCAGTCGAACCATCGTCAATAAATATAAGCTCGTATGTTAAACTCTCCTTCTTTATTACTCTATCTATCCATTCTGTAAGCTCTCTGAGCGATTCCTCTTCGTTGTAAAGCGGTATTACTAGTGAAATATCTATCATATTGTCAACCTATTTTAGATTCTCTACTCCTTGCCTAATAATCTCTGGTTCACCATCTGTTGTACAGTCAACTATTGTTGAAAGGAAGTTGTTGCCGATACCCCCGTCGATTACTATATCAACTGTCGGGTAGTTCTCCTCAATTAGCGATGGGTCGGTAAGGTACTCTATCTCACAACTATCAATTGTGCCAATAGATGTAGTTACGATTGGGCATCCAAGCTCACGAATTATAGCAAGCGCAATTGGGTTGTCAGGCACCCTTATACCTATTGTAGAGCGTCCCTCTAGTACCTTTTCTGGAGCTTTTCTACTTGCGGGAAGAATAAAGGTAAAAGCACCCGGCAAATTCTTTCTAAGCGTTCTAAAGGTAATGTCATTTACCTTGGCATAGGTTGCAATAGAGGTTAAGTCCGCACACGCAAGTGCCATCTCTTTTGGTGATTTTCCCTCCTTTAGACTCTGTAAACGCTCAATTGCCTTAGGGCTTTTAAGCGAGCAACCAAGTGCATAAACCGTATCGGTAGGATATACAATAACTCCTCCCGAGGCAAGGCACTTAGCAACCTCTCTGACAGTGCGCTCATTAGTGTTATTGTTATATAGCTTGAGTAGCATCTCTGTATATTTAATATTACATTTTACGCAAAGATATAAAAATAATACTATCGTTATATTATTTTTCATATTTTTCTTTAATTTTGCCCACATCAGCAAAAATACTGAGAATTTTAGCTGATGGTTATTTGCGTGTAATTGTCTTTTAGATAAAGAGTTATCTAATCGCAATTAAAATAACACAAAAAAAACTTCAAAAAAAGTTTGCAGAATAATAAAAAGTCACTATATTTGCATTCCGAAACGATAACACTTCGGATTAAGAAATAAACTGGTGTGGTAGTTCAGCTGGTTAGAATACCTGCCTGTCACGCAGGGGGTCGCGGGTTCGAGTCCCGTCCATACCGCCAGTAAGCCTGATAATCGAAAGATTGTCAGGCTTTTTCTTTGTTGCACTTGTGTTGCAAAATGGCACACTCTCCGCTAGTGAAACACTTAGTAACTACTCGAAACTACGCAAAACTCGAACTTTGTTAAACTATTTACCTCCTTACTATTTTTATCCTGCGTTCAGTAGGGCGATTAGGAAACAATGCCCCGACCACCCTATATTTCCACACAGCCCTATTGGTGCTGTGTATTTTTAGTTTGTGGATTATCTTGTTTTTTTATTCGTATATTTATGTTTTTTAATATCCTTTACCGTTATCGTATCTGGCAACGACACTTCAATTTTGGTTGGGTATTCCGTTCTCGTTGCTCTAATCGCTGATTCAATCTTTTCAATTTGTTTGTCTGTATCTGGTGAGCATATCATTATGATCAAAGGCATAATTGCTGACACGATTACTGCTATCGCTGTTATCCCAATTGACCAATTTGTCTTATTTAATTGTTGCTTAAAATTACGTTGCTCAATACTCTTAAAGTTATATTTGGCTAACTCAACAAGAGAATTATTTACTACATAAACACTACTCATTAAATCCCATAATTTACCACACTCATATATATTATATATCGTGGTTGGTTGGCATTGTCCTTCGCCAGTTTTGGGATCATAAATATAAAGCATACCATTATCTTCTCCTATTATTTTGCAGTCTATGAGTATGCTTTTAACCATTTGTTTGGTTTCGATAAGATACAAGAGTAGCAGTATTGCCTCAGCCATCTTTGACTCAAACCCATTTGTATCATATTTTGTTTTGTTATTACACCAAAATGCAACTTCAATTTGTTCAATATGAGTAATTGAAATATTATTTTCTATGGGTTTCATATGTTGAGCATTATAAAATTCGAGCAGCACATCCCCAATCTTAACATTATTACATATTCCTTGCCTTTGAATAAATAATTTTATCAACTCTTGTTCTTTAACTGTAAATTCTCTCATTTTTTCTTAGGTTTAGAAAGTTTCTTCTCTTCTGCTTTAAGTCTGCGTTCTACTTTTTTTACATCTTCACCAGCTGGCAAATCTTCTGGTACAATACCACGATTTATCAGCATTTTACGCACAGCTAAATTATTGTCTATATGCTCTCTTTCTATATTGCCTTGTCCTTTAACATCTTTCTGTTGCACATTTACCGATGTCATCTCTGC
>CAYJLU010000071.1:0-8559 GCA_964371395.1 uncultured Rikenellaceae bacterium
AGGAGTGAGCCGTAGGCGAACGAATCCAATCAAAAACCAAAATGGTTGGGGTGTCCACCCCAACTATTTTGCTGTGACAATGTTCCTTTCCCACTGCAATAAAATTACATAGCAGTGATTCAGTGCAATACAAATGAAGAAAAACGAAGTTTTTCTCGCCCCGTCGAAGGCAGTGCCATCCGGCACTCGGATTTTTGCATTGTACTAGAGTAATAAAATAATTGAATCATCCCGAATAGCGAGACAGTTAAATTAAAAAAGTCCGATTAACGATAAAAGTTAATCAGACTCTTCACTATCGTAGTACTTCACAATACCTCTCTATATTTTATATTTACTCGACTCTCACTCCATCTTATACAATTATAGGATTAAGCAGGTGATAAATTGAGCTAACTTTTAATACTTAGTGATAATATTTGAGATATGAGTGCGGAATTCTCGAGGTGTTGTGTTTTTATATCTCTTAAAGACACGATTGAAATTTGAGATATTCCCAAAACCACAATCAAAAGCAATGTCGTTAACAGAACGACTAGTTTCGATTAGTAGTCTGGCAGCGTGCCCAATTCTAATGTCGGTTATGTAGTTTGAGAATGTGCGTGAGGTGCGCTTCTTAAAGAAATGGCTGACAGCCGAACTAGACATATTTGCTAGGTTAGCAATGTCGTCAAGTGATATATTTTTGTTGTAGTTCTGTTCTATAAAGTTGCAAATTTTTTCGATACGCCTACTCTTTGACTGTCGAACTAGGTTAGAGCTATCAAATGACGAACTAGCAAGTTGTCGTTGTTGCTCAGTAGGAGTTATTGCCAGAGCATTAAGTAAGTCGTAGAATTTAAGAACATTTTTAAATGTCTGAGATGCGCACATTTCATTGAGTATGTTGCTAACAACCTCCACCACCTCGCCAGTAAACTTAATTCCACTACTGGAACGCTTAAGCATTTCAAAAATATGGCTAAAGACTTTTTTGCCAGCTATGCTAGTATTGGCAAATTCCTCGTCAAATTGTAGAGTAATTACCCTAGTGTCAGGTTTGGTTTCTCCTCTCCAAGCGTGCGGAACTCGTGGCCCAATAAGCACTAGATCGATAGTGTCGAAAGGCTCAATGCTATCTCCAATAATTCTGTTGCCTGAGGTTCCAAGCACCAAATTTAACTCATAATCAGAGTGGTAGTGTACAGGGTAGTCGAATTTTGCTTTATGGTTATCAAGCAATATAAATAGATCAATCTCTGTTAGAGGAGTTACCTCACACTGTACCTTCGCCACAGAACTCTCTTCTCTCATTTTTCTGTTAATTGGATATTAGTATTTGCAGTTTCATATTTTTAATAAAATGCAAATGTGTTATCGTAGTAAAACATTATTTTGGTTGCAAATATATCTTTTTTTTTTGAATGTTTGTAATTAAAAGATCAGTTAAAGTTGTCAAATCACAATTTTCAGTTTCAAAATCTATATAAATTGTATTTTTTTGATATAAAATTGTTCATTTTGGTGGGTCTGTTCAAATTTTCATCAATTATTAGTCGCAAAGGATAATTTATTGCAAAAAAATACATCTAGTTTTGTAATAGAAAAGAAGTAGATAATAGTAAATTTTTTTAAAAACATTACAAGCTACATTAGGTTCTTTGTGTTAGAATTTATTGTGTTAGTTAAAGGTGGCAGTAATTTTTTAAAGAATTTACATCTACTACTTCTTTGTTAAAAAATGTGGGGAGAGAACATAGTATTGAATTGGGGATTCAATAATTGAGAAAATGTGAGGATTCTATGATTTATCTATTATAGCCATAGCTATTATTGATAATGATACGTCGCAATAGAGACTAACAAAACCAAATCAAATAATTAATTAACTAAAAAGAAGAAATAATGAGAAAAAAAATTACCTTATTGTTTGTGGTTCTTCTAGCCTTGGTACAGGGTGCAGTTGCTCAGGAAGTTACTGTAACTGGTATGGTACGTGATGCCGAAGGTATGGAGGTAATCGGTGCAACAATTATTGTTAAGGGAACGCTCACAGGAGCAAGTACCGATGTGTATGGCGCCTATAAGATTAAGGCTAATATGGGCGATGTGCTAGTATGTAACTACTTAGGTATGTCTAGCAAGGAGGCAGTAGTTGATTCTACTATTATTGACTTTACACTAGAGACTGACGCAATGCAAATCGATAACGTAGTGGTTATTGGTTACGGTACTGCAAAGAAGGGTGACCTTACAGGTGCAGTAAGTTCGATTAAGATGGACGAGATGTCGGAGCTTCCAGTTACTAACTCGGTGATGAATTCACTTCAGGGTCGTGTTGCAGGTCTTCAGATAGTTTCATCAGGACAAGGTCCTGCATCATCACCAACTATGATTATTCGTGGTGCGAGTTCGCTTCGTGGTACTCAACAACCACTAATCGTACTCAATGGCTTCCCACTAGGTGAAGGAGCAGACCTAAAGCAAATTCCAGCTGAGGATATTGAAGATATGGTAGTTCTTAAGGATGCTTCATCTACCTCTATTTATGGTTCACGAGGTGCCAATGGTGTGATTCTAGTAACTACAAAGAAATCGAAGATTGGGCATAGCTCAATTACCGCTTCTCACCAGACTACCGTAGGACAACTTACCTCAGAGTATGATGTGTGGGAGGATCCAGTACTTATGGCTCAACTTAGTAACGAATCAAGAATAAATGCAGGTCAAACACCGCTTTATGTTGGTCGTTACGATACGGGCGTATACTATCCATCTATCTCAGAGATTATGAGTGGTGCTTACCCAACAACTAACTGGGCGGATCAAGTGACAACTACACCTGTTACTACTAACACAACGGTAACTCTTCGTGGTGCTAACGAGTCTACGAACTATAACTTTAGTGTGAACTACTTCGATCAGAAGGGTATCTACATCAACGATAATTATAACAAGCTATCGGCTAACCTAGATGTTGATTACAAACTCTATGATAACTTCTCTATTAAGACCTCTGTTGTACTTAGTACAAATGAGCGTGATAATAACAACTATGGTGGTATTACTCGTAATATCCTATACCCTGTCTATAATGAGGATGGCTCATACTTCAAGGCTAATCAGAGCGACTACTATAATCCAGTAGCACTTCGTGAGAATCGCTTAGATCAAACTAAGGGTCTTGATGTTATCTCTTCTGTTCTATTTGATTGGGAGATCATCGAGGGACTAAACTGGAAGAATCAAGTAAACTATAAGCTAGGATCAAGCATTACTGACCAGTATGATCCAACTGTATATACTCAGGTAGGGGATATGAATGGTGGTAAGGCATACATTGGTAACTGGCAAGGTCAGGAGTTCCTTTACGAGTCTTATGCTACTTACGCAAAGACTATCGAGAATCACAACTTCTCTGTAATGGCAGGTTATTCATACAATAACTGGACAGAGCGTTCTTCAGCACTATCTAGCTTCGACTTCGCTAATGAGTCACTAGGTAATGAGAATATGAGTGCTGGTAACCCAGAGATGAACCAGGTAAGCAATGGTCTTATCGATACAAAGCTAATGTCGTTCTACGGTAAGGTTAACTACTCATTCGACGATAAGTATCTACTAACAGGTACATTCCGTACAGACGGCTCATCGAAATTTGGTGCTAATAACCGTTGGGCATCGTTCCCATCTGGTGCAGTAGCGTGGAAGATCCACAACGAGGATTTTATGCAACAACTAGATTTCGTGAGTGAGACTAAGCTACGTGCAAGTTATGGTCTATCGGGCAACCAAGGTATCGCACCATACCAAACACTTAGCCGTTATGGTGGCTCTAAGTACTATGCAGATGGAGCTTGGAATACTGTAATTGGCCCGGGTTACCCTGATGGTTCTTATGGTCCTGACTATCGCTTTACATATTGGAGTGGTATCCCTAATGCAGACCTTAAGTGGGAGACAACCTCTCAACTTAACTTCGGTCTCGACCTTGGAATGTTCCAGAACAGACTATCTGTAACTTTTGACTGGTACAACAAGATAACAACCGATCTACTTCGTCAGCGTTACCTTCCACTATCATCGGGTTATGACAAGATGATGGTAAATGATGGTGAGATTCGCAATACTGGTGTTGAGCTTACTGTAAACTACGGTATTATCTCAACAGAGGATATGCACTTAGGCGCAACTTTTGTATTCACGAAGAATACCAATGAGATTCTTAGCCTTGGCGACAACCTACAATCTGGTCTTCAGACCGATCCTAATACAGGTATGCTATATGAATTTACAGGTTACGCATTCTCTGACTACTCACTAGCCGGTATGCCAAATATCCTTGCAGTAGGTCAGGCAATGAACGCATTCTATGGCTACAAGGTTGACGGTATTATCCAAACTGAGGCAGAAGGTATTGCATCAGGACTTACAGGTGATCTAGCAAAAGCAGGTGAATTCAAGTACGTAGACATCAATGGTGATGGAATCATCAACGATAGCGACCGTACAATTATCGGTAATCCAAACCCAGACTTCGCAGCATCACTAAACCTTACATTTAATTACAAAGGCTTCGATGCTTCGGTATTTATCAATGGTGTATTTGGCAACGATGTTCTGAACCCACAGGCACTGAACTCTCCGTCAGCTCAACCACTACGTTGGACAACTGACAACCAAACAGATCTATACCCATCGCTTCGCGCGACTCGTGTTCCTATGATTTCTGATTGGTATATCGAGGATGGTTCTTATGTTAAGATTCAAGATATCAGTGTTGGTTATACATTTACTCAGCCATTTGATTTTGTATCAAAAATTAGACTCTATGCTACAATTAATAACGTGTACACATTCACTAACTTCACGGGTTACGATCCTTCGGTTGGACTAGACGGTATCTACTGGGGAACCTATCCAACACTTCGTAACTACTCGATAGGTGTTAGCCTAACATTCTAATTTTAGCTATAATATATTATATTAAAGATCACTTGAGATGAAAAGATCAATTATAAAATCAGCACTTGTGCTATCGATGGCACTGACCATTAGCTCGTGCGACATAACAGAGAAACCATATGGCTTTTACTCAGATGCCAACTTCTATAAAACTGAGGCTGATGCAGTAGCTGCAATCGACTATGCATACCGAGCGTTAACCTACCAAGAGAATACAACAGGTATGTTCTATATTGGTGAGTGTAGCACTGAGACAACTTCACTAAAACCGGGTGAGGATACCTCGAATCCGGGTTCACAGGCTCTCGATGAGTGGACAGTTCACCAATCTTCGTCTAATACGACCCTTGAGGTGTACTTCAAGTACCTTTACATTACAATAAACCGTGCAAATACAGTTATTGCTAATGTCGAGACAAACGAAAATTTAAGCGAGGAAGTGCGTAATAATATTACTGCTCAGGCATACTTCTTACGTGCATTTGCACACTTCAACCTTGTGCGTACATTTGGTCTAGTGCCAATTCGTGACGTGATGATTACCTCTGATGCTCAGACCCAAAAGCCTAGTGCTTCGTCTATGGATGAGATCTATAACTTTATGATTGCGGACCTTGAGAAATCCTCTACGCTATTTGGAGATGACTATTCAGTTGATCCGGGTAGAGCAGGTAAGGGAGCAGCGGAAGGTCTTCTTGCAAAGGTCTATCTAACAGCGGCATCTTCAAAACAGAGTGGTGTACCACTATATACTGAGATGACACAATCATACGATGAGATGTACACTCTAGCTGCACAGTGGGCCAAGAAAGTACTAGATGCCTCAGAAGCAGGTGCGCCATTTGGTCTAGCAAGTGACCTTGAGGATATATACGATGTGAACCAACACAATGGTATGGAGCATCTCTTCTTTGTTAATTTCGACAGATCAGGACTTAGCTCAGGTGAGTACACTAATCTACTTATGTACTTTACTCCAAATAATGGAGGTTCTGGTTACTACTACAAGGATTCTCAAGGTGCACTTCAATCGGCATACTATGGATACGAGGTATTCCAGACCGAGGATGCGTTCTATAACTCATTCGAGAGCGGTGACCTTCGTAAGTCAGTTATGATGACAAACTCAATATTCGATGCAGCAGGTCAAGCAATCGAATATAGCCCTAACTTCCCATTCACACTAAAGTATATGGACCCAATGCACACAGGCGAAAAGACAAGTGCTCGTCCATACCTACTACGCTTCACTGATGTAGCTCTAATCTATGCAGAGGCTATGGGTAATGACAACGAAGGTTGGGTATCGAGAGTTAGAGCTCGTTCGGGTCTCTCTCCACTAGCTGCGGCAGCATCAGTTGAGGAGTTCCGCAGTCAGATTATCGAAGAGCGTGCCTATGAGTTTGCATTCGAGGGTAATCGCCTATATGACCTGCGCCGTACAAATACAGTATCGGTTGTTGTAGAGGAGGCGAAGATTCAGAACCTGACTCCAGAGCAGGCGGCATTCTACCCAATCCCACAGCGTGAACTTGACCTTAATCCGGGTACTAGATAGTATTTGAAGTAAATTTTAATAGCAAGAGAATTAAAAAATATAGCAATGAAAAAATTAATATTAATGATCTGTGTTGCAGCGACTATTGTGTCGTGTAAGAGAGATCCACTTTCTGAGATTCGTTCGGGTGAATGGAATAAAGAGAAACAACTTATATCTATTAGCTTTACTAATCAGGTAGGCGATGCAGATATCACTATCTCTGCTGAGGATCTAACCATTGGTACTGCAGTGGTAAATATTATGCAGCCAGACTACACTCAACCAATCGAGGTTAAGAGTATGGAGATCTCTTATGGTTCAACAGCGTCTGTAAAGGTTGGAGATATGCTAACTTTCGATCCTACTACAAGGAGCACAACTATTGAGGTTACAGCTCAAGATGGTAAAATACGTACCTATACAGTAAGAGCTGATGAGGTTGTTGAGAGCCTACTTGGTGTATGGTCTGTGACAGGTTTCGATGTTTGGGGTGGTGCTGCTACTCAGTGGGGATGCTCTGATATGATCGACTTCCTTAACCCAGATAAGGGGTGTTCGTGGGATGCCACAACTGGTCCTGCAGCAGAACTTGATAATACCCTTACATTTACATTCGAGGGGCTAACAGAGGCAGGTGAAACCTATGGTACTTGTGTGAATGATGCAGGTGCTGATGGTCTATATGCTGACTTTACTTGGGTTGGCGCACCTGATGGCTACACTCTAGTTGATGGTAACCCTAACTTTAGAAAGATTCCAGCAGGCGAAAGTAAGTGGACTCGCAATGTGTCAGCAGGTACTATTACCTTCGAGAAGGATGGAAAGACAACAGTTGTTGTTGACTTTATCGAGGAGCCAGGAACATTCACTTGTTATGGCGTTGAGGAGAACCGCGATCTAATCGTGCGCTCGGCTGCTATGGGCTTCAAGGATATGGCGTTCCAAAGTTGGGATGATGGTGTTCTATGGGCTACCTACGGCCGTGTAATGTACTGGCCTCACGAGTTCTTTGTTCAGATTGAAAAACAGAACTAATAAAGAATGTTGGTAAGTTTACTAAGACTTATGCTATTAGCATCAACTATTGCCTGTACAAATTGTGCAGGCAATAGTGATGTTATAGTTACTCTCAATAGCGATAATGTTATTAGTGAAAATTATCTAGGCAATGGAGTTCAGTGGGATCCATACACCTCTAACTATGGAATGAACCACGATGTAGAGATTTCTCAAAGTGATTGGGATAAGCTCTATATGAGGGTAGATAATATGTCACCAGATCTTATTCGCTTGATGTTCAATACAGCTCAACTAACCAATGAAGCAGGAGAGTTAGAGCCGATGCGCTACTTCGAGGATATATCAAAGATACTTGACTACTGTCAGAGTAGAGGAGTGAGCGTTATGTTCGGTGATTGGGGCTCATCAATGGTCGATAAAGAGTCAAAGACTATCAATGAGAAATTAATAAAAAATTCAGTAAGATATGCAGATTACCTAATTAACGAAAAGGGGTATAGCTGTATAAAGTATTTCAACTTAATAAATGAGCCTAATGGTTGGTGGTCTATTACAGGTGGAGATTATTCACTGTGGGCATCTGCTGTAAAGCTATTTAGTAATGAATTAGAGCGTGTAGAACTTAGCTCTAAATTAGGAATTGTCGGACCAGACATTGCAATTTGGGACGAAACAGAGACGTGGTGGATTGACAGTTGTACCAACTATGGAGCTGGTGTGATTGACCTCTATGATATCCACACATACCCATCAAAGGGCGAGGTGAATTCGGCTCGCTACTCCGAAATTATTGGAGCGTATAGAGATAGGTTGCCCGAAGGTAGCCGAATTGTGATGGGGGAAATTGGACTTAAATTTCACGAGAAGGATCCTCTTCTCGACAGCATAAACAAGGCAAGAATAGCAGAGGTGGAGCACGCCTCAAAGAGTGATTCACAGATGTTTGTATTCGACCATTTCTATGGTGTTGATATGGCGGATGTGCTGATTCAGACCCTTAATGAGGGCTACTCTGGCTCAATTATATGGATGCTCGACGACGCTATGCACAATAA
>CAYJLU010000072.1:0-8559 GCA_964371395.1 uncultured Rikenellaceae bacterium
AGTTTCCCCGCCTTAAATGTTTTCACAACGGAATAATCCTTATTGTGAATTGCTTTCAAAATTGTATTGCAAAGATAGAAAAAAACTAATAAAAACAACAAGTTTTTATGTGTTTTTTTCTATTTTTACAGAAAACAACTAATAAAATTTAGATGATATGAAAAGGATATTAGGTTTAGATCTAGGAACTAACAGTATTGGCTGGGCGGTGGTTACCCAGAACCAAGATGATCATTTTGCGAATCGAATAGATTGCACGGGGAGTCGCATTATACCAATGGACGGAGCAGCTCTCTCTGATTTTGAGAGGGGCAATAGTGTATCTAGTACAGCCGCTCGAACTAAATTTCGCGGCACAAGAAGACTTCGAGAACGTCATCTATTGCGCCGTGAACGATTGCACCGTGTGTTAAATATATTAGATATGTTACCAGAGCACTATCGTAATTCGATAGGTTTTGATCGAAATGAGAATAGAACATTTGGTAAGTTTATTAATGATTGCGATGTTAAACTACCTTGGGTAAAGAACGATAATGGTTCGCCATCATTTATATTTTTAGAAACTTACAACGAGATGTTAAGCGATTTTCGCAACACTCAACCATCTCTACTGATAGATGGAAAGAGAGTTCCTTACGACTGGACGCTGTATTATCTGCGCAAGAAGGCATTAACTTTGCCTATATTAAAAGAAGAGCTGGCGTGGATTATCTTGAATTTCAATCAAAAGAGGGGATATTATCAGCTTAGGAGCGAGGAGCAAGACAGTGAGGTGAAAAATGCAAAAACTCGTCAATATTTTGATACACAGGTTATTAGTAGTATTGAAGATAGCGGAGGGACCTTTAAAGGGAATAAGATATTTATCGTTGAGTTAGCAAATGGAAACAGAGGCAAGTTATTTAGAAACGAAATACCAGAGTGGATTGGCACTGAGAAGAGTATCATTGCTACTGTTGATATCGACTCTCAGGGAAATGATAAATATGATGATAATGGGGAGTTATCTCAACGATTTAAGATTCCTACAGATCAAGAGTGGGATGAAAAGTGGGCTTTAGTAAAGTTAAAAACGGAAAGCGATCTGAAAGAGAGCGGCAAGAGTGTTGGACGCTATATTTATGACACTCTACTTAGAAACCCTAATCAAAAAATTAAGGGAAAGTTAGTCCGTGTGATTGAAAGAGAGAACTATAAAGATGAACTAATTGCTATACTTAAAAAACAGCAAGAGTTTCACCCTGAGCTCAGCGATATGGGTATGCTAGAAGAGTGCATAAATGATCTCTATGCTAATAACGAAGCACACCGCAAGCACCTATCTAAAGGCGATATTGTGAAGCTGATCGTAGATGATATTATCTTCTACCAGAGACCTCTAAAGAGTAAGGTACACCTAATTTCAGATTGTCCATACGAGAGACGTGTGTACTGTATAAAGGAAGATAACGGTAATAATATATGGAAGGAAGAACCTCTAAAGTGCATTGCAAAGTCGCACCCTCTATATCAAGAGTTCAGAATTTGGCAATTCATCTCAAATCTAAGGATATACGAGCGTGAGAGAATTATAGATGGACGAACCATTTTTGACGTACCTGCAACAGCTGAATTCCTGAAATCTGAAGATGACTATCTTGCCCTATATGAGTACCTTAGTGGTAGAGCAAACATCACGCAGAGTGATTTAATGAAGTATTTTAACATCAAAAAACCGCGCTCAAAAGATATTCCATATCCATATAGATGGAATTACGTTGAAGATAAGTCATATCCAACAAATGAGACAAAGGCAATTATGTCAAGTAGATTCAAGAAGGCTGGGTGTGATACATTTAATATTACCAGTGAGATAGAGCTTCATCTATGGGAAATACTTTACTCTATTAATGATGGGATAGAGATAAAAAAGGCTTTGAAAAGATTTGCAGAAAGATACTCTCTGCCTGACTCAATTATCGACACTCTCAAATCAGTTGAATTCAAGAGAGAATATGGAGCATACTCAGCAAAGGCGACCAAGAAGCTTTTACCACTGATGCGCTATGGTAGACTTTGGTCTGAAAATAATATTACAGATCAAACGAAAGAGCGCATTACAAAGATAATAAATGGCGAGTATGACGAAAAAATACCTAAAATAGTATACGAAAAACTTGCTATATTCACCTCGATCAATGATTTCAAGGGCCTACCACTATGGATGGCCTGCTATATTGTATATGGCAGGCATTCTGAATCTGCAAACAGCGACAAATGGAGATCTCCAGCCGATATAGATAACTATTTAAGAGAGTTTAAGCAACATTCACTTCGAAACCCTGTTGTTGAGCAAATCGTCACGGAGACACTGCGCACTGTAAGAGATATTTGGTCGCAAGTCGGACATATTGATGAAATTCACTTGGAACTTGGTCGTGAGATGAAGAACCCCGCAGATAAGCGTGCATCAATATCGCGTACTGTTAACGAGAACGAGAATACGAACCATCGTATCAAGCTCCTGCTTTTGGAGCTTAATAACCCCGAATACGGGATTGTGGAGTTACGACCTAGCTCTCTTAGTCATCAGAGCAAGATGCGTATTTATGAAGATGCTGTAATTAACAACTGCGACAAACTACCCGACGATATAGCTACTATCATTAAGAAATTCGACGCAAAGGAGGTTTCAAAACAACCTTCTCGTAATGAAATTACTAGATATAAATTATGGTTAGAGCAAGGTTACCGCTCTCCATATACTGGACAGATGATTCCACTGAGCAAGCTATTTACCACTGACTATCAAATTGAACACGTGATTCCTCAGTCGAGATATTTCGATGATTCATTAAGTAATAAGGTAATTTGTGAGGCAGAGGTAAACCAGCTGAAAGACAAAATGCTTGGATTGGAATTTATCAAGGAAAATACAGGTAAAATTGTTGAGTTAAGCGGTGGGCGGACAGTCAAAATGCTTACTGTTGAACAATATGAGGAGAATATTAAGAAGCTTTACTCGTCATCTCGTCTAAGATCTAAAATGAAGAAACTTCTTATGGATGAGATACCAGATTCATTCATTGAGAGGCAATTAAATGATAGTCGTTACATTAGTAAATTCATTCAAGGATTACTATCGAATATCGTACGTGAAGAGGTGCAGGCGGGTGAGTATGAGCAGGAGGCCATATCGAAGAACCTTATTGTGTGTACAGGTGCAATTACCGATCGTCTAAAGCGTGAATGGGGTATAAATGAGGTATGGAATAGTATTATATTACCACGTTTCCAGAGAATGAATGAGATTACAAAGAGTAACAATTATGTCCGAGAGGTAAACAATACTCTTGTTCCAACAATGCCGTTTGAACTACAAAAGGGATTTAATAAAAAACGTATAGACCATCGCCACCACGCAATGGATGCTATTATTATAGCTTGTACAACGCGTAACCATGTGAGTTTACTGAATAATGAATCTGCGAGATCCAAGGATTCAAAAAGGCGATATGATCTTTCTCGCACGCTTCGCCACTATCAGAGCAAGAGTATAGAGAGGAATGTTAATGGCGAGAAGAAGATTGTCACAATAGAGGTTGCAGGTAACTTTATCAAACCTTGGAGTACATTTACCCAAGACGTTCACTCTGCACTCAAAAATATCATCGTCAGCTTCAAACAAAATCTAAGGGTAATAAACAAAGCAACCAATTATTACCAGAAGATTGTTGATGGTAAGCGTGTACTCTGCAAGCAGGAGGGGCAGAACTGGGCGATACGAAAGTCGTTGCATAAAGATACAGTAGCAGGACTGGTTAATTTACAGGATATAGTGAGCGTATCTACTAGCAATGCTCTAAGTCGCTACCACAGAATTGAGGATAGAGGTTTAAGGCGTGAAATAGCAAAGCTTATTACCGATGGTGTAGAGGCAAAGAAGATTGTCAAACAACTCAAAGGTAGAGGTATAACAAAGATTGCTGTCTATATCTTCTCAAATGAAACCACGAAACTATATAGTGCAAGCAGAAAGATCCTAGATACATCTTTTGACGAGAAGAAGATAAAGAGTGTAACAGATAGTGGTATTAGAAAAATTCTATTTACTCATCTGCTTGAGAATGAAAATAATCCAGAAGTCGCCTTCTCTGCCGATGGTATAGAGCAGATGAACAGAGATATTGTGCGACTTAATGGCGGGAAGCAGCATAAACCAATTCTTAAGGTAAGGGTTAGTGAGGTTCTCGGCAATAAATTCAGCGTTGGAACTACTGGGGCGAAATCAAAGAAATTTGTTGAGGCAGATAAAGGAACAAACCTTTACTTTGCTATATACGAAAATAGCGATGGAGTAAGGAGTTATGACTCTGTGCCATTAAACGTTGTTATAGAGAACCAAAAATCTGGTTTAAGGTCAGTACCGACTGTAAATAGAGATGGAGATGCTCTGAGATATGAACTTTCACCTAATGATTTGGTCTATATTCCAACACCAGAGCAGATCGGCATACCACTATCGATTGAGGATATAGATATATCAAGGATCTATAAGATGGTAAGTTGTACAGGAAATCGAGTGTTTTTTATTCCATATAGCACTTCTTCTGTTATTGTTGATAAAATTGAACTTGACTCTCTTAATAAGATGGAAAGATCACTAACAGGTGAGATGATAAAATCTATTTGCATACCAATAAGAGTTGATAGACTTGGAAATATCACAAAGTTACTGCAATGATAAAGAGAACACTTTACTTCGGAAACCCAGCCTATCTAAGCCTCAGGCAATCACAGTTAGTCTTAAGATTGCCCGAGGTGGAGAAGAATGAAACTGTACCCGACAGCTTCAAAAAGAACGCTGAGCGTACCATCCCGATAGAGGATATCGGGGTGGTTGTACTTGACCATGGGCGTATAACTATTACCCAAGGGCTCATTGAGGCTCTGCTCGAGAATAATGTTGCCATTATCACCTGCGACAAACAGCGTATGCCTGTCGGTTTGATGCTGCCTCTGTGTGGTAATACAATCCAAAATGAACGATTCCGCGAGCAGCTTGATGCCTCACTACCCCTCAAAAAGCAGCTGTGGCAACAAACCATTCAGGCAAAGATTACAAATCAAGCGAGAGTACTCAAAGAGTGTCGAGGAGCTGAGGTGCGTAATATGATGAGGTGGGCACAAGACGTGCGCAGTGGCGATGCTGATAACCTAGAGGGACGAGCAGCAGTATACTATTGGGCTAATCTATTCAGTGATTTTCGTCGTTCAAGAGATGGTGAACCGCCAAATAATATGTTGAACTATGGTTACGCAATTCTACGTGCTATTGTGGCGAGAGCTTTGGTTACAAACGGCCTGCTCCCGACCCTTGGAATCTTTCACCATAATCGTTACAATGCCTACTGCTTGGCTGATGACATAATGGAGCCATATCGCCCCTATGTGGATAGATTAGTGGTTGAGATGTACGATAGTGGAGTGCGAGAGCTAGAGATCGAGGCTAAAGGGCAGCTACTATCGATTCCTACACTTGATGTAGTGATTGGAGGTCGCCGTAGCCCCTTGATGGTGGCAGTAGGGCAAACTACCTCATCGCTCTATAAGTGTTTTAGTGGCGAATTACGCAAGATAAGTTACCCCGAAGTGTAATGGAACGCTTCTCAGAATATCGAATTATGTGGGTTTTAGTCTTTTTCGACCTTCCGACCGAGACGAAGAAGGAGCGCCGCGACGCTGCTCAATTTCGCAAGCGGTTAATGTCAGATGGATTTACTATGTTTCAATTCTCCATCTATCTGCGCCATTGCCCCTCTCGAGAGAATGCCGAGGTACACATAAAGCGTGTCAAAGCGTCGCTTCCTGCCTTGGGCGAAGTAGGAATCTTGTGTATAACAGACAAGCAATTCGGTATGATAGAGATATTTTCTGCTCGCAAAGCTGCAAAACCTGCTGGTACACCCCAACAACTAGAGTTATTCTAGCATTTAGTAGCTATAGACAGAATAAAAAAACCTCGCCTAATAAGCGAGGTTTTTATTGAAATTCAGTCTGATTTTTTAATCCTAACGATTGCTTTAATAAGCTCATTATTAGTATAATCCACAGATCGTACTGTGTTTCAATGAGCAAAAATACAATTTTGAAAGCAATTCACAACTATTGAGATGTAACCCCTACTTACGCATCGACTGTGTTTCAATGAGCAAAAATACAATTTTGAAAGCAATTCACAACATTTAATCCTTTTTATAATACTCCGTTAAAACTGTGTTTCAATGAGCAAAAATACAATTTTGAAAGCAATTCACAACTAAATTTTACAAAAGCAAAAATTAACAAATACTGTGTTTCAATGAGCAAAAATACAATTTTGAAAGCAATTCACAACTCTGTGGACTTTGTTCAGTTGATAATTTAAACTGTGTTTCAATGAGCAAAAATACAATTTTGAAAGCAATTCACAACACTGGTTGACAGATTTACGAAGTTGGATAAACTGTGTTTCAATGAGCAAAAATACAATTTTGAAAGCAATTCACAACGGTAGCTGTAAGCGCGAAAAAATCCGCTACACTGTGTTTCAATGAGCAAAAATACAATTTTGAAAGCAATTCACAAGTTTGAAATCACCGTGAACAGAATCTGGAATACTGTGTTTCAATGAGCAAAAATACAATTTTGAAAGCAATTCACAAGGTCCTGCTTTTTTAATTGGGATACAAACGTACTGTGTTTCAATGAGCAAAAATACAATTTTGAAAGCAATTCACAAGAAAGTGGTTCTACTGGGTATTTAGTCAACGACTCTGTTTCAATGAGCAAAAATACAATTTTGAAAGCAATTCACAAGGATGGCAATAAAAGGTTTGTAATTGAACGTACTGTGTTTCAATGAGCAAAAATACAATTTTGAAAGCAATTCACAAGTCTAGGGATATAATCTTATCAAAGATTTTAACTGTGTTTCAATGAGCAAAAATACAATTTTGAAAGCAATTCACAACGTAACGGCGAGTCGGTCGTTATGTACTTCAACTGTGTTTCAATGAGCAAAAATACAATTTTGAAAGCAATTCACAACTCTCACGCTGAAGCTGTATATTTTTTTGATACTGTGTTTCAATGAGCAAAAATACAATTTTGAAAGCAATTCACAACTCTCTATCGTCTGTGTCTTACCGTGCACGTACTGTGTTTCAATGAGCAAAAATACAATTTTGAAAGCAATTCACAACCACTCCTTGCCCGTTGCGGGACTTGTGTAACTGTGTTTCAATGAGCAAAAATACAATTTTGAAAGCAATTCACAACATTGAATTATATGTATCAATACCCTGAGAAACTGTGTTTCAATGAGCAAAAATACAATTTTGAAAGCAATTCACAACTAACCATCAATGTATATTATTACTTTATCGCCGTGTGGAATTACCAACCTAAGCAGCAGGTGGTGTTAGGAAACAAATTATTAGATTTGTAGCATGGGAAGAAAAAGTTATGACAAGGCATTTAAAGAGAATGCCGTTAAACCCAAGCAAGCAGCGCAAGAATCAGACTGAGCTTGCAAAAGAATTAGGTATCTCAAGAGCGATACTATTAAAGTGGCGTAGAGTTTGACGAGTTTGGTTCTGCCTGTTTTTCCTGGCCGGTGCAATGAGAGGCTAACAGAAGAAGATAGCAAGGCAAAGGAACTATAGAAAGCACCTAGAGAGCGTGGGTAGAAGCAGTAGAGTTACCCGCAAAATAGATGGAGATAGAATTATTTTCAGTATATAGAGATATGGTATAACCACCCCAATAGGCACTCTGCACTAGGTAATCTGACGATAACTGAATTTTGTAACGATATATTTGGTACTAACAAAAAAGTTGCTCAACTTTAGGCGCAAATAGGGTGGGTAATTCTAATAAACAGAAATAGACATGAGGCTGATATAGTAATAGAAATTGTAACTGATGTTGCTATTAAGAATACTGATCTAAGCATAGGAATTGTAACACTTTTCAAGGATCAAGCTGAATTAATCGACAGTCTAATCCCTGACGAATATAGAGAACATATTATAACAAGTACTGTCCATAGATTCCAAGGGGACGAGAAAGATATAATGATATATAGCTTGGTGGTAACTGATAATTCACCAAAATCAAAGATAAGTTGGATAGATAATGTACAGCCGAATCTTGTGAATGTAGCAGTTACTAGAGCAAAGAATACCCTATTTATTATCAGCAACAAAGATTATATCGAGAAGATGTCATCAAGCAACAAACCTCTGGGATTTCTCATAACAAGTGTGAGTGATTTCATCTAGCCATCGCTGTAGGAATATCAAGCTCATTCGTTTGCCTAGATTAGAGATTTGCGCACAAAAATGTGCACACGTTTTGCACACGCCGAGCGCTAATGTGGGAAAAGGTATATAAACACCCGAAAATATAATTATCTGAAAATGAGTAAAAAAACAGATAAACGAATAGGTATGTAAAGTATTAAAAATCGCACCTTTTACGACTCATAATCAGGGGGTCACTGGTTCAAGCCCAGTTGGGCCCACACCTTTGGAG
>CAYJLU010000073.1:0-8433 GCA_964371395.1 uncultured Rikenellaceae bacterium
ATTACTCTAACTACAATGCACAAACCCGAAAATTTACTATTATATAGGTTCTTGAATATTTACATATATCTCATCATATACCATAGGGTCATTTTGCAAAGATGCTCGAATGGTAGTCTTACCTGCTGATTTCATTGTAAATGCACCAGTCTTAGAGTCAATAGTTCCAACACTTTCATTAGAACTTGTCCACTCTACATCATTACTGTGTAGCGTTGCAAAAGCTGCTGCTGTATAGATTTTTTCGAGCTGTTTGTCACCTTCATCAAAGGTAAATTTTGACGAATTTAAAACTTTTTTATTCTCTTCATCCAGATGATAATCTCCGATACTAACATTCATAGTATTGTCAATATTGATATACGCACCATACATTACCTCTATTGGGCTAATTTCATAAGTTTTCTCAATAAAATTATCATAGCCAGATGACGCAGAAGAGTACTCAATAACTATAATCAAATTACCAGTCTCTTGATTATTAAACATTTTAGAAACCACCTCATCAAGTCCAAAGGTATTGAATTGTTTTTCGGCACGATAAGTGTTATTATCATTTGGAGTTAACGTCATCTTTGCCTCGTATGTAATCGCAGGTGTAGTGTCATCATCTCCGGGGATTACAGCAGTACCGCCCTTTAGAGCCGATATACTCATATAGACATTAGTTGCATCGATGCCCGCTATGTTAACGGTAATGGTAGGACGATACACCATCTCAAAAGGGAAAGTCGTTAACTTTGTGAGCTTCATATCGTCTTGGTTATTAGACAGTGTTGGAAGATACTGACTCACACCACTCTGAGAACCAGCCTCAACTATGACATTTGATTCATAAGCTGCTAATAAATATGGAGGCTCAGTGGTATAGACCGACGCAATAGACGCATTGTCAATAAAACCTGTACTCTGATACCAAGGCATATCTTTGAATTGAGAATTTTTTGCGGGATCACTGCTAGTAGGTGTATCGAGATCAATATCTTTTAAGATCAACTCAGCACCATCTGCTGAATATATTTGATCTACTAGTTTCCATTTAAGGGTCAAATTCTCCATATCTTCAATATTACCAGAGGTAAAGAGCATATTGTAAATTCCCGGGTTCATTTTGATAATAAATGGGGCAAGAATTGAATTTTGACCGTGATAGGCATTAAAAAATTTGTTCTCACTAAATGAGAAAGAATGAAAATCCGTAGGCATACTTAGCTTTGATGGAGCAGTTAAATATTCTTCCGATAGAATAGTCACCTCAAGACCTTGCCCACCACCTTCATAGATATAATATAGTTTCTTTTGTTCGCAACCACTAATGAGTGTAACGGCAGCAAAAAGTGTCAATAGTTGTATTTTTGTTTTCATTATGGTGTAAATTAATTATTTAGTACCTAGATCTAATATCCACACAAGCGAAACTTCGGCTTGTGTTAGTCCAAATGCAGCTCTCGGTGTTGCAGTCCACGGCTCCTTAATTGTAGGTAGATCATTACCTAGAATATAATCATCGATTAGGTAGTATTCATACTGTTTGCCGCCTCGGTATCCTGCACCGATTTGATAGTGTAGGTGCAGATTTCCTTTTTTATTAATGGCGTGTGCATACCCTAAAGCAACACCTATGTTATACACCCCTGTCGCCTGTTTTCCTTGATCCCTAAAGAGCTGTATATCATAACTACCAAATCCTAATTGAGCACTAACATTCCATCCAGTGAGTTTATCAAAATTAGCTCTATCACCTAACCAATATGTCAGCGCAAGGTGCCCAAATTGAATGTTTTGGGTGTAATAATTTTTAGTATTTGACCAGTTTGCAAAGTTGTACTCAGCCGAAATAGACCACTTATCACCTATCGGTACCTCGATCTCTATGTTTGGCGTTGCTAGTAGATCATACAATAGGTTTGTCTTTAGGGCTATGATTCTCGGTTCAGGTTCTGACACAACATCAGGTGCTTTTTCTACAATCATAGTATCAATGGTTATCTCATCTTCATATGAAATTAACTTCTCTCGGTTAATATTATAGAAGAAGACCACAGATGCACCAAAACGCTGAGATGGTAAGATATTATCACGAATATATCTCCACGACTTTCCACTATCATAGGACTTCAATTTAGCCTCTTTTGCATCAGCAGAAATCTTATCGTTATCGATAATCTGAAGTACTCCTGCTTGGCTAGGAACATTCATATCACTTTGCACCATATCTCGCAGCTCTTGCCACGCCTCGGCACGAACATTGACCTTGATTATATCGCTGTCGAATTGAGGAAATTCTGCTACGATGTAATCTACAACCGCTTGAGCACGAGCCTTTGATAATTCTTTGTTCTTTGCCTCATTGCCATCAATCGAGGATACGGCACATAGTACTAAAGAGTCAAGCCCGATTGACGCATTCTTATCAGTCAGTACATTTTGGAGAATATCAAGCGAGCTTTGGTTAGAACTAAAATCAGGGTTAATAGTTGAACTATTAATCTCGAAAAACAGCTTAACATCTTGTTGATTATCAACCCTAACATCTGTAAATGAGACTACCTCTTTTTGCACTGTATCACGTAAAAGCACGTAGTCTTGAGCAAGGGATAAATTCACAGAACCTAACAGTATAGTTAGAAATATTCCGTATAAAAATAATTTTTTCATTGTAGGTATATATTAATGGTAACTTATATCATAATGTCGTTCTTCTGTATAAACAGGCAAATTGTACATTGAACACGACGCTATCCTCTTGAACTTTGCCCCAACACCGTTCTACTTAAGAGATAATCTTATTGCTTAGTTTAAAAACTTGTCTAAATTTCTAATGATTTATAAGTTTCATTCAATGCTAAGATAATCAAATATTATCACATACACAAATATTATTGATTATATTGCAATATATGGGGTCGATTCGAGTGGATAAACTACCATTACCTAGAGTGTTGTTGAGTTAGATTTCAGTGTGTATCTCTTTACAATCTAATAGAGTATTTCGAGTTATTCTGTAAATTCGAAATTTTAGATAAATTTTAACTAAAAAAACTAAGAAAAAAACATTATCTTTGTGGTGCATAGTGCACCTAAAACTATATAACTTACACCTAAGAATAACTATGAGAAAATTTACATTTAGTAGTAGCCTACTACTACTTATGGCAATATTTATTGCCACGTCTTGCTCTAAAAAGGGAGCGGACACTATTCTTGCTAATAATGCTTCTATTATTTTTACCCTAGATGCAGATAGAATCATCTCTGATGCAGGGGGAGAGGAAATCTTCCATAAACTGCTACGTGGTGATGCAAAGAAATACTATCAGTCGATCGACAAGAGTGTACCTGTACTTCTATCGATAGGAGGTACAAATTCTGCATCTATGGTTGCAACCTTTAGTACTGTTGATGAGGAGAACAGAGATCTTCTTATTAATGGTATAAAGAGCGAGGTTGGTCTAGTAGACCTAAGCGATGTTGCGGGTTACAAGGTATGTGCTGACAAAGCTAACTTTGTTATTGCATACAGAGATAACAATGTAGTTATTATCGCTTTGACTAACAATCAAGAGAGAGATCTAAAGGGCATTGAACTAGCAAATCATATTGCAGGTGGCTCACTCGAAGCACTACTTAACGGAACTAATGAGCTAAAGTATCTTACCGCTAATGACGTTAAATCAGTAATTAAAAATGATCTAGGCGTTGCCATTAACTACGCTGGACTCTCAGAAATGAGTAAAGTAATGGGGCAGAATCTAGATATGTCAATGTTTGATATGGGCGATAATGCTATGATGATTGGCTCACTGAACTTTGAGGCTGGTGAGATTGTATTATCATCTGAGATATTAAACTATAATAATGAGTATATTGGGGAGGTTAACGACAAACTATTTAACAAATTACCAGAGGCATACGGCAAAGCAATTGTAGGTTTTGAGATTAAGAATACAGCAAAAATTGCTGAATTAATCGAATCTATATTTAAGAGTCAAATGAGATTAAGTGTAGAGCAATATGCAGAGATAACCCCTGTTTTTGAAAAGGTAAAACAGTGGATTCAAGCATTTGGTGGTCAATTCCTTGTTGGTGGTGTTGCAACTAATGACATTCCTGATTTCATTGCAGCAGCTGAGGTTAATGATAAGTCTATCGATACACTTATCACCAGAGATCTAGGAAAACTAAAATCGGCGACAGATAACCCTAAGGTATCTAAACTTGAATTTGGTCGTTCAGGCACAATATACTACACTATCGAAGAGGGCAAACTAGTTATATCTAACAATCAGAAGAACCTAACCGAAAAGATCTCTAAGGATATCTCCTCTAGTGAGGGTGCTAAATACATTTTAGGTAGCTACGGAGCTGTATTCTTGGATATTGACGGTACTATCGAAACTCTTCCTAAGGAAATGCGCTCGATTGCTGGACTTGCTCCAGTTGTAGGTAAACTAGACAACTTCGAGATTAAGAATACGAAGCCGACTAAATCTAGCGTTAAGCTAACTTTCAAAGATAAGAAGACAAACGCTCTTAAGGTAATAGTGGACGAACTATCTTCAAAATTATAAGTTTAACAGAGTGTTATGATATTCCCCAAATCATAGAGGTAAATTTATACAAAGAGTTTTAGAGAATTTGTAGAGCACCATTTTCTACAAATTCTCTAAACTCTCATAATAGAATAAATATGGATAAGATAACCATTAGAAGAGTTACACCAGATATTTTTGCGGGAAGTGAATTGAACTCCGAGGTGTGGAACCAAGAGATTGAATTTCACAAGGGGCAAAGATACCTTATCAATGCAGAGTCTGGTCGAGGAAAGTCATCACTATGTAGCTACATATTAGGTTACAGAAATGACTATCAAGGCAAAATACTCTTCGATGGGGAAGATATAAGGAGTTTTGACATAGGGCATTTTCACACCCTACGTCAAAACTCCATTTCATATCTACCTCAAGGACTGATGCTTTTTGACGAACTCTCAGCTCGTGAGAATATAGAGATTAAAAATGAACTGACTGGATATAGGAGTAGTGAGTGGATAGACAATGCACTGGTTACTTTTATGCTAGAAGATAGAGCAGATTTTCCAGTGTCAAAGCTATCGTTTGGGCAGAAACAACGTGTTGCTATTATTCGTGCACTGTGCAGTAGAACAGACTTTATGGTGCTAGACGAGCCGATTAGTCACCTCGATGATAATACTGCTCATATCGTTTCAGAGTTCCTCGACAGAGAACTATTGGCTAGTGGTGCTGGACTCATAGCACTGTCAATTGGCAAAGAATTTCAATTTAAATACAGCTCAACAATCAACCTTTAATATTCAGCTATGACAAATAAAGTATCTAAATTACTACTCAAAGAGGTCTCTAAAGGCAGACTCATACTATTTGTTCTGGCCCAAATTATTGGTATTACCATTATCACTACATCTCTACTACTCTACTTCGATATGAACTCAACCGTTCGTGGAGGTATCGGTAGTGACTACCTAGTTGTTACAAAGCCTGTAAATATGCTAGGACAACTATTCTCCTCGGATAGTGGTTTCTCGGACACAGAGATCGAGAAGTTAAAGTCACAGGCGGGGGTTAAGAGTATCGGAGAGTTTACCACTGGCAGGTTTCGCACTACTGCCTCTTTTGGGCTAAATGAGGGCGGTGGTAATATATACACTGACCTATTCTTCGAAGCAGTAGATAGCACCTACCTTGACGTAAAACCT
Organism: uncultured Rikenellaceae bacterium; assembly: GCA_964371395.1. Lineage (GTDB taxonomy): Bacteria > Bacteroidota > Bacteroidia > Bacteroidales > Rikenellaceae > Mucinivorans. The sequence goes on from CAYJLU010000073.1 coordinate 5,738, forward strand.
GAGAACTGGAGCTTTAACCCTAACGGTAATGAAGTTCCAATTATCATCCCACAGAACTATCTAAACCTCTACAACTTTGGGTTTGCACCCTCGACAGGATTACCACGACTCTCTAAAGGGGTGGTAGAGAGTATTACTATGTCCATTACAATTCATAGCCCTCAGGGTAAACAAACATTTGATGGTCGCATCGTTGCATTTACAACCAGACTAAATACTATACTGGTTCCTGAGGAATTTATCAAGTGGGGAAATGCAAACTACGCTAAGGATACTAAAGAGACATTGCCACAGCGACTCATCGTTGAGTTTGATGCTGCAAGTAGCAGTAGTATTTCTAAATATATCACCGAGAGTGAATATGAGATCGAGAGTGATGGCTTTGATTTCGAGCGTATTAGTCGTATGACCACTTTTTTACTGATTACCACTATAATCATTGGTGCGATAATTACTCTACTATCGCTCTGGTTACTAATACTAACACTCTACCTAATGGTTGAGCGAAATAAAGAGAAGATCACCACACTTTCCATTATTGGATATAACACACGAGCTATATCTAGGCCTCTAATACGCCTTGCCCTTGGTGTAACTAGCTTTAGCTTCATAGTTGCCTATATGATAACGCTAGTAATTAGATCAATATACTTAGAGATTCTATCAAATTTGCTTGGTCACAGTGGTTCTATATCTGCACTGATTACTCCAACTCTAATTATCGCTTCATTGTGCATTATGGTGTTGGTAATTAGTCAAGTTATGATTCGCCGCCAAATTTCACGATATATAGCATAGTTAATTTTCTCACTCAAGAGATGCATCGACAACACATTTATTAACTTTGCATTATGGGATACAGCACATTTAGCAAGACATTCAAAGAGAGAGACCGTTGCAAGGCGGCGATAAAATTGAGTTATGAGTGTAAAGCAACAAAAGAATTGGGCATTGCCCCAAAGTCTACTGAGGCAAGTGGCGTGGAGAGGCTGATCGACTAACAGTACCGAATAAAATTGATAGCGAAACTATTGATAATTGCAATATATATATGTATATTTGTCATAAATATTGCATAGATATCCAAATTTTTGCTAATTGCGTTTAAAATATAATAATTCTATTAATCAATACTACGAACAATGAAAAAAGCATATTATTTATTAGCGGTTCTTGCACTTGTAACAACCGTGACAGTAGGCTGTAAAAAGACACCCTACGAACCCGAACCAATAGTTCCGAGTGTATTAATTGCATCGACGGGTTCTGAATATACACAAACTCGAGTAAACTTAGATCAGAGTGATGGAGGAAGCTCGGATATATATGTAACTTGGAGAAACAAAGGAGCTGATGATGTAGATATGATTACCGTTTATGATGATGGTGGTGATAAGGTAGGAGACTTTACCTATGGTGGTACTGATGGACAGAAGAGCGGAGAGTTCACAGGTGATGTAGAGCTAGAGGATGGCGAAATATACACCGCAGTATATCCTGCTAGTACAGCTCTTACTCTTACTGCACGTAAAGCTGAGGCTTTAGATTTCGCAGAGCAGACTCAAGCGAGCCAAATTGCTATTATTAACGATGCAGTACGTATGAAAACAGAGTTTGAGTATGATGCCAAGGGCACTACAATAACCTTTGAGAATGAGATGGCTATTGTATCTATTGACATTGCAGGTCAGCCGAACAATAAACCACAGACTCTAACCTTTAGTAATGGTGCTGAGGATGAGTATGTAATAAACTATTCAGCAGATGCAGTATCGGCAAACTCAGCTATTAGAACCTATATCGCCGTACATCCAGTATCTAACACAGCGGAGCGTACACTAAACTTTAAGTTAGTTTACACTAATGGTCTAGATTGGGAGTTTGAGAAATCAACAGCTAGGACTTTTGAAGCAGGTATGATTTATACTATGCCAGTTGGTAATGATCAGGCTCTATATATCTCAACAGCTGAAGAGCTAGCAGCCTTTAGAGATGACGTAAACGCAGGTCACGACTATGAGGGTCGTACAGTTATACTAACCGACGATATTACCCTATCGGGTGAGTGGACTCCGATAGGTCCAAAACACGATGTAAATTTTGTTGGTACCTTTGACGGTGGCAACTGTACTATCTCTGGACTAACTATCACTGATGCCACAACTGCTTATCAAGGTCTATTTGGATATGTAAGTGGTGCGACTATTAAGAACCTAAAGATTTCCAACCCACAGATTTCGTTAAGTAATAGCTATGCCGCTGCACTGACAGCATTTGCAGGTAATACAACTATTGAGAATTGCGCAGTAGTTGGTGGTTCTGTGAGCGGAAGTGGTAATGTTGCGGGAATTGTAGGGAGTATTAATAGTGGTCAGGTTACGAATTGCTATAACACTGCACGGATTACAGGAACAATTAATACCATCGGTGGAATTATAGGTAATAATTCAGGTGCTGCTGTGACTTCTTGTTATAATACAGGAGCGATAAGCGGAGTTCAGTACGTTGGTGGAATTACAGGTTATAATATTGCAGGTTCATCTGTACAGACTTCATATAATACAGGTACTGTTAGTGGAACAAGTGATGTCGGTGGGATTTCAGGGTACTCACTATGGGGTTCAAATATTACATCTTCTTATAATGTTGGTGAAGTTACGGGTGAAGATTATATAGGAGGAGTATTAGGAACACTT
>CAYJLU010000074.1:0-8330 GCA_964371395.1 uncultured Rikenellaceae bacterium
GCGTGTCTAAAAAACATTTTTGGGGCTTCCTGCTTCGCCTAAATCCTCACGTACTTATAGTACGCTGCGGTTTATGCTCACCACGAAGCCCCAAAACTGAATTTTTATACCCACTCATACACAAAAGGAGACCGTTGCAAGTCGGCGATATTTTAAAGATAACTCTAATTACTTTAGGTATGCTCCTTTCATAGCCCTTAGAGCCATCTTCAAAATCTCATCCACCTATCAACGCTCTTCATAGCGGAGCAAAACATAAGTTTTGCAGTGGTCTCTATACACTAAACTAACTCTAGTCCAAGTGTATCTACCTCTTTTCTAAGGTTTTTGAGTGCATAGCGCATACGACCAAGAGCTGTGTTAATGCTCACGCCAGTCTGCTCGGCAATCTCTTTAAAGCTAAGGTTCATAAAGTGTCGCATAACAATGACCTCACGCTGCTCAATAGGCAGAGTCTCGACAAGCTGTTGAATCTGTTTCGCAGTTTGTTCTTTGATAAGTTTACCCTCTGCGCCATTATCGAATTCTCCACCACGGTTAGATATTACCTCCATAGCACTATCTTCGATAGCAAATTCACGTTTACGTTTATTGGCTCTGAAGTAGTCAATAACTTGATTATGGGCAATTCTCAGCAACCAAGACACAAATCGTCCATCGTCAGAATACTTTCCACGCTCAATAGAGCTAATTGCTTTTAGTAGTGTTTCTTGGAATATATCGTCAGCGGTAGAGCGATCCCCCACCATCGAGGCAATATAGTTGAATACACGAGCACGGTGGCGTTCAAATATAGTATTTACCGCATCTTTATCGCCAGCTAGATAGTTGCTAATTAGAACTCTCTCAGAGATGCTATTAGCTTTGATTCTATTTTCCATTATACTCTAAATTTACGAACTAAAGAATAGTGAACATCCCAATGGTTTTCACCCCTAGGTCACCCGCACAACACTTTAATTCTAGTTAATATTTATTTTAAGAGTAAATGTTTAAATCAAATGCGATAAATTATTAGTTATTGGTTATTTTTATTAGCGAACAAATCCTATGCCGCACTACAAAGTTAGTTAAAAATATGATAAAACAAATTTTTTTAGCAAAAAAAGTGACAAAGAGTCATATTTTACCCTTTGTCACTATCAAAAATTGTCAGAAAATAGGGAAGTACCCTTACTACTTTACTCCGCAGAGATGTTACCCGAAACAAGCACTCTACCGCAGTATTCACATACGATCACCTTTTTGCTGCTGATAATATCAATTTGACGTTGCGCTGGGATGCGGTTGAAGCAACCTCCACAAGCATCTCTCTCTACTGTTACAACGGCAAGACCATTTCGTGTATTACTTCTAATACGGTCATAAGCACTAAGAAGTCTCTCGTCAATCTTTGTTCTTAGTTTTTCCGCCTCGTCCTTAAGTGCAGCCATCTCCTCAGCACTCTCTTCTTCGATGGTGTTAAGTTCTAATTTCTTGGCCTCAAGTTCAACCTCACGGTGAGCCTTAAGTTCGTTAGCCTCTTCAGCTAGTGCTTTTTTAGCTTTAGCCTCAGCATTGAACTCCTTAATTCTCTTTTCGCATAGTTCGATTTCAAGGTGTTGGAATTCAACCTCTTTACCCAGAGATTCAAATTCACGATTATTACGAACATCTTTCTGTTGATTCTCGTACTTTTCGATAGTAGTTTTAGCTACTTCAATCTCCTCTTTCTTAGCCTTAGCTGCCATTTGAGCACCTTCCATCTCCTTTTGGTACTTAGCTATAAGAGCGTTAGCACCCTCTACTAAATCCTCCATATCGCTAACTTCAATAGGTAGTGAACCTTTGATATGGTTGATTTCGTCTATTCGGCTATCTATGAGTTGAAGCTCATATAGAGCAGCAATCTTCTCTGCAGTTGAGAACTCTTTAGCATCTGTTGAGCCTTTCTGACTCGTTACGTTTGTTTTAGTTGCCATTATCGTTGATGAAAATATAATATGTATTCTACTTTAATTATAAGTGTCTAATGCAATTATGGGAGTGCATATAAACCGCAAAGGTAGGGAATTTTTTTGAAATAACACTCTTAAATATGTCAATAGCACAAATTTCACTCTCAAAGTGCCCTACATCTATTAATGTAATGCCACTTGATGCCATTTCGTCGAAGTTGTGGTACTTTAAATCGGAACAGATGTAAGCATCAACCCCAAGTGCCTTTACATTAGGTATTAGTGAGCCTCCAGAACCTGAGCATAGCGCAACGGAGTTTATCGTTTTGCCGCCGTCGCTATACTTCACAACAGGTGCATTAAGTGCACTCTTCACTATCTTTGCAAGTTCGCTAGCATCCACCCCTACACTTAGAGTGCCGACTCTACCTAAACCTACGTCGCTACTGCTTTGGCTAGCAACAAGTACTTGACTATCATTAAGTTTAAGTGCCTCTGCAAGATAGTCATTTAGCCCCCCTCTGCAGCTATCTAACGAAGTGTGGGCTGAATATATTGTTATGTTATGTTTAATGGCAAGTGCTATAATTCTAGCGGTTTGACTCTGCGATGTGAATTGGCGAATACCACTAATTGTAAGTGGGTGGTGTGTTATCAATAGATTTGCTCCACGCTCAATTGCAACCTCAAGAGATAGAGTAGTGACATCAAGTGCTAGTACTGCGCCAGTACACTCGCACTCTAGGTCAAAGCCAACTTGTACCCCGCAATTATCCCACGACTCTTGTAGGTTTAGCGGTGCAAAATCCTCAATCGAGGAGATGATTTCAGAGATTTTAGCCATTTTCTGCTTAGTGTAATAATTGATATTTGCTTTTACTTTAGAATAGGTCGAGTTGGTGAGCACGAGGTGGCCAACCCTCCTCAGCCATCTCTATATCCTCTTCACTGCCATAGTCATCAGCCATATCGTCTGATTTAGCGGGAGTGTTAGCGTAGTTAAAGAGGTTAACAGCCATTGCGTCGTTATCCTCTACCTGTTCTGTTACTATAATAATCTCCTTTGGGGAACTCTTACCACTCTCACTAGCATCTTTTTCTGCCTTTGCTCTCTGTTCAGCACTCTCTATTTCTTGGCGAATCTCTATTAATGTTGAGCGCATACGTCCGAGTATCTCGACAATGGTCATTTCGCTCTTTGCTGCCACTTTGCGCTGCATAATATAGCTCTCCGCACCAGATAACGTCATCTTCTTCTCTTTTGTGAGGTGGTATATCAACTTTAAGTTCTCAAGGTCGATAGGGGTAAATAGTCTATTACCTTTAGCATTCTTGCGAGGTGATAGTATCTTGAATCTCTGTTCCCAGAATCGTATTGTAGAGGCAGGTAGGTCAAACATCTCACATATCTGTCCCATAGTATAGTATATGCGGCGACTCTTAGCCATAATTCTGCGTTTAATTATTGTATAAAGTAGTGTATTTTCATTAAAGAAAAATATTTTACAAAAATATAACTTTTTCGCTATCTTTGCAAGTACAGATGTTGTATTGTCGGTATTTTTTTATTTATTACAAAGGTGCAGGAAGTTGTAGAGATATTTGGAATTGTTACCCACGGTAAGGCTCTAGGGCGAACGCTTGGCTATCCGACCGCTAATGTTGAACTTGGAGAGTGTAAGCGTAGTTGGTATGGTGTCTTTCTATCCGAGGTTTTTATTAAAGGAGAACGCCACTTTGGAGTATTATCCATAGGCGAGAATAGAACTGTGAAGAGTGATAGTCGTGTAGTTGCCGAATGTTATATACTTGATTACTCTGGAAACTTATATGGCTCAGAGATTACTTTTAGGGCTATTGCGAAGATACGTGAGCAACAGAGGTTTGATACCATTGAGCTGCTTCAAGAGCAGATTCAAAGAGATGTTGAGACAGCAAAGGGATTAGTGGAGCTTTTAATAGATTCCAACTAATCCCTTTGCTGTTATGTCTTAAATTAATATTACGTTTTGGCTTTAAATCAATGAGTTCCTAGAGATAGCTCAGTAGTACAAATCCCCCAACTAGTAGAATCGTAAAGCCAATTGCTATCCAATTGAAGTACTTGTCAATAAAGCTCTTAATCGGTGGGCCAAAGTGCATAATCAACCAAGCTATAAGGAAGAATCTTGCTGCACGAGCTACAATCGATGCTATGATAAATAGAATGAAATCTATATCAAATACCCCAGCAGAGATGGTTATTAGCTTGTAAGGTATGGGTGTAAAACCAGCGGTAAATACTACCCAGAAGTTATACTCCTCATAGAGTAGTCCTACGTTATTGAAAGCCTCTTGGCTAAATACCGTCGGGATAAACCAACTCTCCATCGCACCCCATCCTACTGAGCCAATCATATATCCAGCAATACCGCCTAATACTGAACCTAGTGTACATATTAGTGCGAAGTAGAATACCCTTTTAGACTTTAAAGGTAGGCCCAAACAGCAGGCAATTAGTAGTACGTCAGGGGGAATAGGAAAGAAGCTACTCTCTGCAAAAGCCAAAATAAATAGAGCTATCGCCCCCCATTTAGTATCCGCCCACTTTAATATCCAGTCATACGCTCGGCGCATTACCCCCGGTTTAGTGTTTTGTGCTCTATCTTTATCCATCTATTTTTGTACAAATTTATTAAGTTCTTCGGGAAGGTAGTGTCCAAAAGTATCACCACGTAGCCCTTGGCGTACGGTTTCGAGCGCAAGAACCTCTTCGGCAGGAATATTTCCTAGATTTACATTTGCTCCAAAGTGCTTTACAAACCATACTTGTTGGCTCTTAGTTGGAGCCTCCCATATTACCTTGTTGAGCGATACTTTATCCGCAATTTCATCTATCATATCTTGTTTGGCAACTCCTTTACTATCGAATATGCCTAGATTACCAGCTTCACGAGCCTCTGCAATTACAAATTTGCTACCAGCATTAAGCTCTGCTGTCATCATCTCAATCCAATTAGTGGTTGAGATATTAGCCCCAGCTATTTTACTACCAACTTCCGAAAGTACAGTGTACTTAGTGGCAAATCTAGATATTAGTTCACACTTTTCGACGTGGTCAATAATAATCGAGCCATCCGAAATCTCAATAGTATCAAAGTTATTGATGCGAATAAACTCCTCGTACTCATCCACCATACCTCTAATATAGAATGCCTCGAATAGAGTACCTCCGGGATATACTGATAATCCATTTCCTCGATATATCTTTAGCTTTTCAGTCAGAGATCCCGATAGAATTGAAGTTCCAAACCCTAGCTTTACATAGTCAATATACTGTGCAGCATTATTGCATAGTCCCTCAGCTTGGCAGTCATATAGACCCTTGTCCATCACCATTGTGACCCCACTAAGGCGAGGTTTTTGTTCACGAGTGGGTATGTAATTTAGTTTCATAACTCTTGTTTTAATGTTTATTTTATGTTTAAAACGACACAAAGATACAAATAATATTGTATTTTTAGGAAATTTTTATTAATTTTGGCTCGTAATACTATCAAATCAGGTTTAACGCCTTTGTATATAATAGTAGTACAAAAAGCGTACTAAAAACAAGCAAAGGCAAATATTTACAATTTAAAACAAATTCATTCAAATGGGGATTTTCAACTTTTCTAAGCCAGAACCCGCCCAGGAGGGTAGGGAGGTGAAAAATCAGGACTGGACAGCCAACAATCCAGCTGTTTCAGTAGAGGTCAATAGTGTAGATGAGGTATTCTCAATACCTGTAAAAGCTGGAAAGCGTATCTACTACTTTGACGTTAAGGCGACACGTGCCGAGGACTACTACATTACCATTACTGAGAGTCGTAAAAAGCAACTCAAAGATGGCTCATTCTCAATTGACAAACACAAAATTCACCTATACAAAGAGGATTTTGCTAAGTTTGCCGAAGGATTTGGAGAGGTAGTAGAGTTTGTAAAGAAGCATAAACCTGACTTCTTTGAAAGGGCAACTCCAACTACTTCTAACGAGTAGTACCCCTTTTTAGACAACTCACTGTTAATCTAAAGTTAAGTAGTATGGTATAGTTTTTTTGTGTCATAATAATGTGGTTCAAAATTAAGTGAATGAAAAGAGAAAAGGAATCCCAACCACAAAATACCACAAAAACTAACCCGTTGGCAGAGTGAGAGAATTAAATTTGTGAGTCTGAGCGTAATGGTATCCTATGCTAAGTTGAGCATCCATTTACAATAGACACACTAGTGCGAACCTTTGTTAGTGCGTGAACTAGCTATTGATATAGCCACGCACTTACTAGAGGCTCTAACCCCTAAAAAAACTAATTGCCAAAGTGACCTCAGATAGTAATATAGCTCTTAGAAGACTAAATATTGGCGATGCAGACTTTTTTCTTGAGGTTGAGAACGACCCAATCGTTTGGGCGTTTAGCTCCTACACGGATGCACCATATAGTCGCTCGGAGGTTGAGGCATTTATAATTGAATCGCTCGCCGATTCACTCATCGAAAACAAACCCAAGAGACAATTAAGACTAGTTATTACACACAACCAAACCTCTATTGGGTTTATCGATCTCTACAATATTGACTATCTAGAGTCAGCAGCGTCGGTAGCAATAATTATTTATAGCAAATCTTTGCGCAGTAAAGGCTATGGAAGTGAGGCTCTATCTCTTATCGAGAAGTTCTGTTTAGAGCGACTAAATATTAGTAAACTCATAGCGGAGGTAGATCCCAATAATATTCCAGCTAAGTTATTCTTCGAGAAATTAGGCTTTTGTGAAGTATCTAAGAATGACGGCTTCTATATCCTAGTAAAGGTTATTTAGTTTCAAAATATTGTTTAGTATTTTGGTGCTAAATCTATTTTTTATTTGCATCTTTGTACTCAAAGATAATCTTAAGCTCCGTTATGGTGAGAAAGAGCAGAGAGAGTGTGTACAAATAGTAATCTTAAGTTTTAAGTGTATAAAGATATGTATGATTTAATTGTAGTTGGGGCGGGTGTCTCTGGTATTATGGCTTCTGGAAGAGCAGCTGAACTTGGTCAAAAGGTACTGTTACTCGAAAAGATGGAGAAGCCAGCTCGAAAGTTGAGAATCACGGGTAAGGGGCGTTGTAATATTACCAATACTCGTAGCAAGGAAGAGTTTTTTGAAAAGATACGAAACGGTAGGGAGTTTTTCGAGAGTGCTTGGCACAATTTTGATAATCGCAAAACTATGCTATTTCTCTCCAATCAAGGTTTAGATATAATCGTAGAGCGTGGTGGTCGTGTGTTTCCTACCTCAGGCAAGGCTTGGGATGTGGCTAATTGTTTGGAGTATTGGGCAAGGGATTTAGGAGTAGAGGTACGATGTGACACCGAGGTAGAGGGTCTTATGGTCGAGGAAGATAAGATTAAGGGCGTTAAGCTCAAGGGCGGCAAGGAAATACCTAGTCGCAATGTGCTTATCACCACAGGTGGTGCAAGCTATCCACGAACAGGTAGTACTGGTGATGGATATGCTATGGCTCACTCCGTTGGGCACACAATTGAACCTCTGACACCAGCTTTAATACCACTAGAGTTGGAGGAGGATATAGATTTATATAGAGGTCTTGATCTTAGAAATGTAGGTGTAAAGTTAGTTGTCGATGGCGAGATAGTTAACGAGCAACTCGGAGAGGTTGATTTTACAGATAAGGCACTAGGAGGTGCTACTATTTTACAGTTAAGCCGAGGTGCAGTCGAGGCAATAATAGCGGAGAAGAGTGTAGAGATAGCCTTTGATTTAAAACCAGCACTCAATGAGAAGAAGTTAGCCTTCAGGCTCGCACGTGATCTAGAGACACTCTCTGAGGATGCTCCAATGCGTGCGTTACTCGATAAGTTAACTCCACGGTTGTTGCACGTAAAGATACTTGAGAATATATCAGAAAATTTAAATCTTCGTACCCATATTTCAAAACTTACCGCAGAGTATCAGGAATCTTTAATACAGGTATTGAAACATCTGAGCTTCAAGATTAAGGATTACCGTCCATTTGAGGAGGCGATAGTAACTGCTGGTGGAGTTTCTCTCGATGAGGTAGATCCTAGCAGTATGTCATCAAAGAAGATTTCGGGTCTATATTTTGCTGGTGAGGTTTTAGATATTGATGCGGATACGGGAGGTTTTAATATTCAACTTGCACTAAGTACGGCACGTTTGGCGGCAGATTCTATTGCCTCAAGATAGTATTTGCTTTATGAAATTATAGATTGATTAGAGAAAAATCGGTAATAATTATCGGATTGATTGTGTAAAGAAGAAAAAAGTTTTTATCTTTGCAGAGCTTTAAAAAAATAGGCCCAGATGGCGGAATTGGTAGACGCGTTGGTCTCAAACACCAATGGAGCAATCC
>CAYJLU010000075.1:0-8329 GCA_964371395.1 uncultured Rikenellaceae bacterium
AATTTAGGCATTTTTCCACGCTAAAAAGTTTATAGCAGTGGGAAAGAAACATTGTCACAGCAAAATAGTTGGGGTAGACACCCCAACTATTTTGGTTTTTAATTGGATTCGTTCGCCTTGCAGGCTCACTCCTTTTTCATTACTCTAGCACGAAACCGAGTACCAGATGACACCATTTACTTCTTTCTTTGTACTAACCTGCTAAAGCATTTATAACAGGTTAAAAATAAAAATAATACAACTATATAATTTTTTTGTTTTATTATTGTACTTTATTGACAAATTTATTACCTTTGTATCGAGTGGAATAGAGCGAGTTTTATAGTTTTTTGCAAAACTATATTTTAACAACAGTATTATGAGGAGGATTGTGGAGATGGAAAAATACCGTAAACGTGTATATTTTATATTTAATAGATCTATGAAAAGCATTCGATCATCTTTTGATTTGTGGACCACTACCACATTTCTTGCCTCAATATTTCTGTATATCATACTATGTTGCACAAGTGAACAAGACCTCAAAGAAAGCAACTTAGATAAGGAATTAACCCCATCTATGGAACTAAAACTCCATAGCGAAGATTCGCAAATCAATATAGTGGACAAAGACACTATTCAATCTAGAATGACTCAGAAATCAATTGTTAGTCATAAGAATTAATCTACTGTATAGCTCTCGACAAGCCTTTCAAGAGCATAAAGATATAACATATCTTTTATCAATTAATAAAAAGCAATAACTAATACTCTAATGCTATTAATTAATAGTATTGTGTTAAAATATTGTACTGGTACAAAAAACAATTAACTTTGCTAAATTGACACTTTAACGTTTTAAAGAAAATTTAACAATACAGCAAAATATCTATGTACCTAAACGACCACAGAATTGTAATCACACTTGATGCAGGAGGCACTAACTTTGTTTTTGGAGCTATGCAAGCTGGCGAGTTCCTAGTATCTCCCCTTACACTACCTTCACTCTCTAATGATCTTGACAGTTGTATTAATCAGCTATTTAAAGGTTTTGATACTATTATTCAATCACTTAACGACTCGCCTGTTGCCATTAGCTTTGCATTCCCGGGACCTGCGGACTATGCAAATGGAGTTATCGGAGGTTACCTACCTAATTTCCCATCATTTAGAGATGGCGTTGCACTTGGTGCGATATTGGAGGAAAGATACAAAATACCAGTATATATTAATAATGATGGCGATCTATTCGCTTATGGTGAGGCACTGGCAGGAAAGTTACCTGAGATTAATAATAGAGCGAAGGAGTTAGGCTCCTCGAAGCAATATAAGTCATTGATTGGTTACACCTTTGGGACTGGCTTTGGTATTGGACACGTATATAACAATAGACTTCACCTAGGGGATAATAGCTGCGTGGAGACCTTCTGCTTACCGCATAAGTTGCAACCATCCATAATCGTTGAGGAGGGCGTCTCAGTGCGTGCAATCAAGCGTGTATATAACGAGCGTTCAGGCTCAACAGAATCACTCGAACCAAAGGATATATTTGAGATAGCCGAAGGAAAACGTGAGGGAGATATAGATGCTGCTAGAGAAGCATTTGCCACACTTGGCACCGTAGCCGGGGATGCTATGGCTACTGCCGTAACGCTACTCGATGGTATTATTGTTATTGGTGGTGGCATTACAGCGGCTGGAAAGTATATTATGCCATCGCTGCTTGCAGAACTACGCTCTACACTCTCTACTCTGGGTGGTGAGAGTGTAAATAGAGTACAAATGGAGGTTTTTAATCTTGATGATCAAGATGAGTTTAAGGCGTTTGTAAGTGGCGGATCAAAACTACTCAAAGTTCACGGAACTGATAAATATGTTACATACAACGATAAGAAGAGAGTTGGCATTGCTTTTTCGTCGATAGGTGCTAGTAAAGCTATATCGTTAGGTGCTTATAATTATGCACTTAGCGAAATAGATAGGAGTTAAATAACAACACTATGGTAGTAAGACTTCAAAAAAATAGCTACTTTAAGCTATTGTACAGTCTACATATTCCCAGTATCTTTGTACCGAAGAAATAATTCAAGTTTGTTTGTTTTAAGCTAAATTCCACGGGGGAGGAAGATAATTAAAGAGAATAAGCCACTCTTAAACTCACCCACAAAAGGAATAAATAGCAAGGGTGAGGGCAGCTGAGACAAGCTCCTCTCACCCATTTTTATCTTCTACCATCTCTACATTTCATAGAGATTACATCACGTTATTGTTAAGCTACTCTTGCTGAGATATACCTCTGAGTGTGTTATCAATTGATAATCTATCAATAATTGATTTCACTAGTCTATCAAGTTTTCCGCCATCACGATAATCGGCCGCTGCTACAAAGTTTACTCTATGCTCCTCTGCAAGTTTATTGACTGCACGCATCTGTCGTTGACTCTTGGCTGGGTCGTAAACAGCTATTGAGTGTCCTAGCTTCTCTTTCACTAACCTCATACAGGGAATATCGGTGGTTCCATCACCTATGTATATCATATTAGTAAATGGTACAGGTCTAGTCTCTTCAGGCATATAAGCATTAATTTTATTGGTATCGGCTACCTCCATTATACCCTTATTAATCTTAAATACAAATTGTGTTTTATTGGTATAGTTTACCGAAACGGCAGGCCAGTACGCCACACCGTCGACATCATAGAGGAACGAACACGCAAATATTTTCTTAAACTCAGAGGCAATCTTCGTCCCCTCAATCATCTCCTTTATACCCGAGGAGTTAATAAAGTGTTCCACCTCAAGACCTCGGTGCGCTCCATAGGCGTTAATGCGAGCAAACCACTCCTCCACACCCTCAAAGAACTTAACCTTGCGTCCCGAACGCACAAACTCCTCACGCCTCAACGACTTTCCGCTATTGCGAGCAGCAAGAATCATCTCCGAAAGATAAGTAAGTATTGGATCAGCATCATTATCCTCGGCAATCTTTGTGGAGTGACTCCAAAACTTACGATTATCCTTACCCACAGCAGGCAAGAAATCATACTCTTGCATATTACCCGGTGAGAGTGTTCCATCGAAATCGTATATTATCGCTACTTTAATTGACATTTTGTTTCTGACTATAAGTTATTGTTTGTTAGAGACTCTATAAAATTTAGGGTCGATATTTTACAAAGATACAAATTTTATCGTATCTTTGTTCTATTAATTAAGGCAAGACTAGACTGTTTTTATAAGGAAAAGATGAAGATTATTTCACACCACTGTGGCGAGCTATACGTTATGCCCGACACTACACTACTTCGCAATAATGATCCATACTTCTCACCCAACTTCGCCACATCTCAAGGCGAGGAAGTAATAGAGGGTATTTCCATTAAGATCACTCGCCTTACTAAGTGCATTGCCCAGAGGTTTGCTAGTCGGTGTTGGGATGAATTTTCGGCCTCTAAAGACCATAGACTTTTAGGTGTTCACCATACAATAGGAAGGTGTTTTGACCGTTCATTTGAGGTTGATCCACAGTGGCACACAAAGTCAGAGCTATCGGAAGAGCAACAAAATATTATAGATTGTCGTATAGCAGAGGTATCCGAGTATATCCAACTGAGAATTGGAGACTATATTTTTATTAGTAATGGTGAATTAAAGAGATGATAGAGATTGACGATAAGATAATTGCGACTGATGTTATAACGTCTAGGTTTTGTTGTGATATTGCTGCGTGCAGGGGTGAATGTTGTGTTGAGGGTAATGCAGGTGCTCCGCTTGAACTCTCAGAGATGGAAGAGTATGAAGAGCACTTCGATAGCTATAAACAGTATATGACCGCTGCTGGTATTAAAGCCATAGAGGAGCAGGGGTTTGGCATTATGGACTTTGAGGGCGACTTAACTACACCACTTATCGAAGATAGAGAGTGTGCATATGTTATTGACGAGAATGGCTCGACTTGGTGCGCCATTGAGAAGGCTTACAGAGCTGGTCAATGTGCAGTAAATAAACCTATTTCGTGTCACTTGTACCCCATAAGGCTAACAACACTAAAGAATGGTGTGACAGGGTTGCAGTATCACCGTTGGTCGATATGTCGTGCGGCAGAGATATTAGGTGCTAAAAACGGAGTAAGGGTCTTTGAGGCAGTAAAAGACGCTATTATACGTAGATTTGGTGCTGATTTTTACCAACAACTCTCAGAGGTTGCCGAGTATATAGAAAAGGAAAATGAACTACACGCTAAGTCAAATCGCTAAAATAGTAGGCGGTAAACTATACGGGAGTGACCTAAGAGTTACACGAATTAGTATCGACTCAAGAGAGTCATTACTAAGTTCAGAGCACCTATTCATTGCACTTGAGGGTGTTGGTCGAGATGGTCATAACTATATACAGAGTGCTAGTGGCTCAGGTGTAGTGGCATTTCTTGTAAAGAGACTTCCTCTGAATTGGGAGTCACTAGGTAGCTTTATAGAGTGTGGTGATACCCTCTGTGCATTACAAAACCTTGCGGCATACTACCGCTCTACCTTCAAAGCTCAGGTTGTGGCAATTACAGGTAGTAACGGAAAGACCACTGTAAAGGAGTGGTTTGGGCAGCTATGGCCGCTCAAACACGAAGAGCTATTCCGCTCGCCACGCTCCTTTAATTCTCAAATCGGAGTTCCGCTGTCTATACTTATGGCATCGGCAGAGGAGAGAGTTGTGGTAATAGAGGTTGGAATATCAAAGCCAGCCGAGATGGACATTCTCCAAAAGATTGTGCGCCCTACTATCGGCGTTATTACAAATATTGGGGATGCGCACTCTGAGAACTTTAAAGACATAGAATCGAAACTTGCTGAAAAGCTAAAACTATTTAGTGAACTTCCACCAGATAGGATAGTTCGAGGGGATATTAACAGTGACTCCAATATTAAATCCCAAAATGAGTGGCTCGTAGAGCAGATATACCGTAAATTGGAGCTAGACCCACTAAAAGGAGTGGAACTACTCCCACTCTCACTCAGACTAGAGGTACAGCAGGGGGTATTTGATTCATTAATAATAAACGACTCATACTCGAACGATTTACTATCACTTCAAGCTGCACTAGAGTTCGCTTGCCGTGAGTCGAATAAACGCCCACTTCACCTTATCCTCACCGACATCGAGCAAAGTGCAATGGGCAATGAAGAGCTATATGGCAAAGTAGCAGAACTTACAAAATCTTACAACATAGCATCATTTATTGGAATAGGCAAGAATATATACTCTAAGCGCAAACTATTCTGCGAACTGCCCTCTAGGTTCTTCATCAAAACCAAAGAGCTACTAACTAATCTCGAACCTAGTGACTTTGCAGGAGCAGTAGTACTAATTAAAGGAGCGAGGAGCTTTAGAACCGAACGCATTAGTACAAGGCTAGAAGAGCGCACGCATACCACCACGCTGGAGGTCAACCTATCGAAGATTATCGACAACCTGAAGGAGTACCAGAGCCACTGTACCCCTCAGACCAAAGTAATGGCAATGGTAAAGGCATCTAGCTATGGGCTTGGGGCATTGAGCGTGAGTCGTGCTCTGTTAGCCTCGGGTGTAGATATACTAGCGGTAGCCTATGCCGATGAGGGCGTAGCCTTGCGTCGTGGAGGGATTACCTCGCAGATTCTTGTGCTAAACTCCGATCCGGGGTCATTTCGCTCAATGGTGGAAAACTCCCTAGAGCCTGAAATATACTCCATATCCTCTCTACGTTCCTACCTAAAAGAGGTTAAAAGAGCTGGGCTTCACATAGCTCCAATCCACATTAAGATCGATAGTGGAATGCACCGCCTCGGCTTTATGGAGCAGGAAATCGAAGAGCTAATCGAAATAATAGAACAGGAGAACCTAATAAAGGTTTCTACAATATTCACGCATTTGGCTGCTGCCGACGATCCCTCTAATGATGACTTTACGCTAAATCAAATATCAATATTTGACAGGGTTACAAAGAGGATAATAAATAGAATTGGTTATCGTCCTCTTCTCTCAATTGCAAATAGTGCGGCCACACTCAGGCTACCATCAAGCCATAGAGATATAATTCGTTTAGGTATTGCACTCTACCAAGGCTCTGCCACACTACGCTCGAAGATTACCCAAATCAAAGATATACCAAAGGGGGAATCTATCGGATATAATCGTAGAACTGTACTTCAGAGAGATAGTCGCATTGCCACAATACCAATAGGATATGCTGATGGATTACGTCGAGAACTAGGCTGTGGTAAACTCCAAGTCTTAGTAGGTGAGACAATGTGTGATATAGCCGGTACAGTTTGTATGGACACCACTATGATCGATATTACCGATGCCGATATTTCGATTAAGGAGGGTGACAGTGTAACCATACTTGGTGGTGAGGCGAAATCCGAGAACCAAATCGCTGAACTATTAGATACTATAAACTACGAGGTATTAACTTCAATATCCCCTAGAATAAAGAGACTATATACTTGGTAGAACTAAAAAAAGTTGCTAACTTTGTCGCCAAATTAAATTTTAACGCACATTTTATATATCTATGCTTAATCGTCGCCTAATTCGAACCAAGGTTTTGCGCTCACTCTTTGCCCACATCAATGGGGAGAAGAGCCGCACCGAAGCAACAATCAATGAATACAAAAAGAGCCTCGAACTCTGTTACGATTTGCACTTATTCCTACTAGATCTATTAGTAGAGACCGTTGGATATGCAGAAGAGCGACATAAAATTGCAGCAGCTAAACTTCGACCTACGTTTGAGGATCTTAACCCAAAGATGCGCTTTGTTGATAATAGCATAATACTCTCGCTCAAAAACAATGAAGATATGCAAAAACGCTTGCGTGCTGCTGGGCTTAGCTGGGGCGAACACGAGGAGGTAGTACGTGAAATGTATAGCCAAATTACTAACTCGGACTTCTACACCAGTTACCTTGACGGCGCTGGCAAGGATAGAGAGTTTGTGCTAAAGGTATTAAATAAACTATACGAAGATAACGAAACCATAGAACAGGCAATCGAAGATATGTCTATACTTTGGGCTGACGATATGGGCTACGCACTTGGCGAATCAATTTCAGCAATTGAGAAGTGTGAGGATAACAAGATTCTACCTATGTTCAAAGACCCAGATGATAAGATCTATGGCGAGAGGCTTCTACTTCACTCAATATCACATTGTAGCGAGTACTTGGAACTCATCGAACTATTTAGTAAGAACTGGGAGCTAGAACGCATAGCGTTTATGGACAAGATGATTTTGGTTGTTGCCATAAGCGAACTAGTTAGCTGCCCTACTATTCCAACTAAGGTCACACTAAATGAGTATATCGAAATCTCGAAGTTCTACTCTACTCCAACTAGCTATAACTTTATCAATGGTGTACTACACAAGACCATCGAGAAGCTAACTGAGGAGGGACGTATCGAAAAGCGTGGGCGTGGGCTTATAAATAGCAAGGTTAATGATACAAAGTAAGTAGATGAGTATGAAAAGAAGTTATACTACTATGTACTACATCTTTATTATGCTTTGTATGGTAACACTAAGCTCTTGTGGTGATAACTCTTCGCCTGAGAATTTCAATAAAAGTGCTACACCTAAAGCAACTATTACCATACCGATTGATAGTGCCACAACTATTGACACAATCTCTCTAGGAAGAATGCAGGAGGGTGAAATCGTAACTAGTCACTTTGCAGTAAGTAATAATAGCACAAAAAACATCGTTATAGAGAATATTTACGTAAATTGCAACTGCACTGAGACTACATACGATAAGAGTCCTATTGTGGTTGGGGAGAGTCGAATTGTTGAATTTTCGTTTAAATCAGCAGGTAGAGGTGGCGAGCAAATTAAGTCTATGGAGGTTAAAATCTCTGATAATCAGACATTTAAAGTAATTTACATAGCAGAAGTAACTCCGAAACAATAAGCAAAAATAAAAAACCTAATAATAAATTAACAAAAAAAATGAACTTCAACACTTTTCTACTTCAAGCAGCGCCTGCTGCTACTCCCGCAGAGGGACAAGCTCCGGGTATGGACTACTCATTTATCATTATGATGGTACTTATCTTCGTTGTAATGTACTTCCTGATGATTCGCCCACAACAAAAACGCCAAAAAGAACTTAACAACTTCCGTAAAAGCCTTGAAAAGGGTGCTAAGATTATCACCGCTGGTGGTATTTATGGCCGCATCAAGGAGATTGAAGAAACTACTGTTCTTATTGAGGTTGATGGCAACGTAACACTTAGACTTGACAAGACTATGATTATGCGTGACCCATCTGACATCGCTCAGAAGTAGTCATAAATCAATTATCTGAATATAAAAAAG
>CAYJLU010000076.1:0-8217 GCA_964371395.1 uncultured Rikenellaceae bacterium
GGGGGGATGAGGAGAGAGGAGTAAGAGGGGGGGGATGAGGAGAGAGGAGTGAGGAGAGGGAGACAAAAATGAGAGCTATATAATTTATAGCGAGAATAAATAGAAACTTTTTTTACTTACAGAAAAAGGTAAAAAAAAGTTCTGAATTTTGAGATGACGGTGCATTTTTTGATGTACCGTCATTTTTTGTATTACACAAGAACAACTACTTTACAGGTCAAAATATATCAACTGGCTATAATTTAGGATTATAAACATATTTTACATAAATATTTATATACTATTCTGACACATAACAACAACACATACCTACACTATTATCCACAATGACAATCCATTAACATAATATTTTTTGGTTAAATTTCCTGTACTTTTATTTAAAAAAATATCGTGGTACTATTGCAGAGTAAAATATTTTCACTACCTTTGATGCTATCATAACGGGGGATAATACTAGCTATTACACTTGTTTTATCGAATATTTATACAAACTAACTCAATTTATTAACAAATTTTTAAAAATCTATGAGAATTATTACACAAACACTCAAGAACATTTCACTAGGTGCTATCGCACTTTCAGTGGCGGTGGGATGTGCACCACAAGACGATCCGGAACCAGTTGTAGCGGCTGATGCAGTCGTTGAATCAATCGTTGCCTCAGATGTTACACCAACTTCTGCTACTGCAACTATTACCTTTAAGGATGCTGAGACTGTTTATTTTGCATATTACGCTTCAACTGAAGCTGCAAATGAACCATCTTGGCAGAGCATCGATGTTATCACATCGCAAACTACTACCTCAGCAGATATAACAAACCTAACTCCTGGTATCGAATACACTCTAGAGGCTTACGCAGTTAACAAAGATGAAAAAGAATCTGAGTCTATTACATCTACGTTCAAAACCGTTCAAGGTCCATCTATTGTTATAGCTGAAAACCCTGATGTTACTACTGGTTCGATTACTCTTGAGGTAACAGTTACAAATGGCGACAGACTAAGATATGCTCACTTCGCTGGAACAACAATGCCTGAGACTCCAGCTTGGACTGAAGTTGATGCTGAAGAGGTTAACACTGTTGAAATTATAGGTCTTACTCCAGAGACTGAGTATAGCGTAATATTCAAAGCTCTTAACACTTCAGCTAATATCGAAAGTGCTGTTTCAACGGCAGTTGTTACAACTATCGAAAGTAGCGTAGATGTTGTTGCAACTGCAATAAAACCTTCACTTATCACTCTTGATTTAACATTAGATACTGAACGTGCAAATCTATTTGGATATTTTTTCACCGATGGTCAATTTGGACACGTTGATAACATTATTCAGCAAGTAGAAAACAAATCAGTTTTAACATCTGATAAATCTTTCACTTACACAAGCCCACTTCTTTCACAGAGTTTGGGATACAAATTCTTCACAGTGCCTCTAGAGGTGAATGAAGACGGTAGTTATACTATGCTTGAGCAACCAGTTGAATATTCGTATGTTACTCCTGCTTTTTCTACATATGGCGAATCTACCGAATCTTTTACAGCTGAACTTGCTGCAGATCAACTATCTATCAATGCTGCAAAGATTTCTCTAACAGCTAGCTCTGATAAGGTTTTAGCTAATATTTACGGATACATAAAAGTATCTGAACTAGATGGTGAAGATGTTGAAAGTTGGATAACTGAAAATGAATGGTTATCAAAACAACCTGTAAATTCACTTTGGGGAAGTACAACAGCAGATATATACCTTAGCAACCTTGATAATGGCACTGATTATATATTCTTCGTATTTGCTCTTGATACTAATGGTGATTTATCTGACCCTACTACGGTTGAGTTTACTACCAAACCAGTAATTTCAGACAATACTACAACTATGACTGTTGAAGTAACAGGTACGAACTATCTTGATGTTAACTTCGATGTAACATTTAACCCTGCGATTGCTAAGTACGTTTACCTTAACTCTACTGCGGAAATAATTACAAATGAAAGCTGGAGATATAAAACTGAAGCTCAAGCTAGAACTGAGCTGATCAATAAAGCATACGATCCTTATGGTTCTGGTATTAAGAGCGATAACTCAAACATTGTTGAAAATGTTTATGATCTTAGAATAGAGGGACTATTAGAAAACACAGATTATATTCTATACTACTGTGCTCTAACAACAGAGGGTAAAATCACAGATTTACAGAAAGTTACCTACTCTACAAAAGAGCTACTATTCAACTCAGCTGCAAGTGTTGACATTTCCCTTGTTTCGGCTGAGGCAAAATATGAAGAGTACTTTGGTGAAACACATTATAGCGGTATGAGTATAACTCTTGATGTTACTATGGAAAATGGAGCAACTAGCTATATCATAGGTGCCGGTGGTGTAGGATTTATTACAGACCCATCTGATCTGTCATCTTGGGGCAAGTACATTCTACTAACTTACTCTGGTGGCAACATAACACACACAGAAGATGGCGAGATAACTCACCCTGTTACATTATATAGTGCAGATGATAGACTTATCATCGTTCCTGTAGATGCTGACGGTGCATATGGTACTCCAGTTCTTTATGAGTACGAAGGCGAGTGGCCAGAAATCAACTAATTCTAAAAAGGGTAGGAGTTTATAGAAACACTACTACCCTACTTTTAGATTAAACTTATAAGAATTAGCTGTAATGATTAACATATCGTTACAGCTAATTTTTTATAGTTACTTCAGCTCTAAATCTTCGATATATTTTGCTTGCCAATGGAGACCATTGCAAAACTTATGTTTTGCTCCGCTATGAAGAGCGTTGATAGGTGGATGAGATTTTGAAGATGGCTCTAAGGGCTATGAAAGGAGCATATCTTAAGTATGTGACTGAAGAGTCATTGGAGTTATCTTTAAAATATCGCCGCCCTGAAACGGTCTCCAATGTCCTATCATTTAACCTCACACACCGTTCTATGCCTGAGGTTAAATCAATATAGCCCTAGAGTCGGTATGAATTAGGTGAGATATAATATAGTGGCAAAAAAAAGCTGCCCGAAATCACTAGGATTTCAGACAGCCTCTAAGATCGAAATAATTATCTAGCTTAAGATAACGCTAGAACTATTTGCCCTTTGCCGCAGCAGCAGCCGCAGCAGCTGCTCCACGAGCTGCACGAGTCATACGTACCGCACAAATAGCAGTAGTCGCTGGAGTTAGCATAGTAATATTCTCTATTGAAATATCGCCTACAAAGATACTCTTACCTAGTGCAAGTTCTGTAACATCAATATCGATTGAATCAGGAAGATGCTCTTCTAGTCCTGATACTCTAATCTTACGCTTAGATAGTTGAAGTTTACCACCAAGTTTAACACCTTCTGCGTTACCATAAAGTTTAACTGGAAGATCAATAACGATTGGTTTGCCCGGGATTACACGGTAGAAGTCGATGTGTAGAGGTTCGTCAGTTACTGGGTGGTACTGAACGTCACGCATAACAACAGTCTCTTTGTTGCCCTCAATATCGAAAACTACGATATATGATTGAGGAGTGTAGATAAGTTTCTTTAGTTGGCTCTTCTCCACTGAAAGGTGAACTGTATCGCCACCACCATAGATTACGCAAGGTACTGAATCACCATAGCGTACTGCTTTAGATGCTTTTTTACCGAAGTCTTCACGCTTCAGTGCTGGAATTTGAATATTCTGCATTTTGTTTTAATTTTGTTGTGCTACTCAGTCTCTGACCCTATCGTCACGACCCCATCACACAGTTTTTGAGGGGACAAAGATAGTAGTATTTTTTAGAATCTCCAAATATTTATTAACTTTGCCTCTATGATAATATTTGTTGTCTCTAAAGATATTACTAATTTCGTATCTTTGGGTTAATAACATTTAATGATGGAACTAAATAATATAAGACTAAGTTGCCATTCAGATAGATTCTTCGATGATGCGTGGAAGATCTACCAAGAGGCATTCCCAGAGCAAGAGAGACGTGACCTAGAGTATCAAAACGAGATTCTTCGACATAAGGAGTATAACTGTGAGGTAATAGTGAGTCAGGGGCAAACTATTGGCATTCTTTTTTGGTGGGAGCTTCCTAAGTGCGTATACATAGAACACTTTGCCACTAACCCAGAATTTCGAGGTAAGGGGATTGGCAAGAAGATACTACAAGAATTTATAGAACGAACCCAAAA
This sequence comes from uncultured Rikenellaceae bacterium, assembly GCA_964371395.1. Lineage (GTDB taxonomy): Bacteria > Bacteroidota > Bacteroidia > Bacteroidales > Rikenellaceae > Mucinivorans. The sequence goes on from CAYJLU010000076.1 coordinate 4,188, forward strand.
GAGTGTTATTCTAGAGGTTGAGCCACCTCTAGGTGAGATCGAGAAGCGCAGGATAGGTTTCTATCAAAGATTGGGCTTTCACCTAAGTCCAACGCCATACGCTCACCCGCCATACTCTTGCCATAGCGATCAAATGGTTACACTAGCCATTATGTCATATCCGCATCCGATCGATAGACAAGGAGTCGAGGAGTTCAAAATAGCAGCATTTCCACTTGTTCACCCTAGAAGAGATAATTTTGTAGCAATCTTAGACACTGTGCTATCCAAATAGCAACTGCGATAGATCCGCCACCTTACCTACGTACAGCACCTTAATCTTCAACCCTTTGAGCGCACCTTCGATAGCTTTGCGAGCATAGATAGAGACAACTATCGTGCTGTAACCTATGCGTGAAGCCTCGGCAACACGTTCTACTGTACGCATAGCTGGGCGCACCTCGCCGCTAAGCCCTACTTCCCCTGCAAAGCATATCGAGTCATCTAGCGGTATGTCGAGTGTACTACTGATAATTGCTGCCACAAAGGCTAAATCCAGCCCTGTATCGGCAACCTTAAATCCTCCGACTAGGTTCAAGAACATATCTTTTTGTCCTAACTTAAAACCCAATCGCTTTTCGAGAACGGCAACTAGCATACCCATACGTTTATAGTCAAAGCCCGTGGATGAGCGTTGAGGAACACTATAACCAGTCGTACAGACCAATGCTTGAGTTTCGATAAGGTATGGCCTGGCACCCTCCATAGCCGCACCAATAGCAATACCGCTAAGAGGTTCGCTATGTTGTGGTATAAATATCTCACTAGGGTTACTTACCTCTCGGAGTCCATCTCCACGCATCTCAAAGACACCTATCTCAGAGGTAGCTCCAAAGCGATTCTTGATCGATCGTAATATTCTAAACGAAGTACTACTATCACCATCGAACTGAAATACAACATCGACGATATGTTCGAGCACCTTTGGTCCTGCAATCGAGCCTTCCTTGGTAATATGCCCAATAATAAAAATTGGAATAGAGTTTTGCTTTGCGAATTTCATAAGCATAGCCGAGCACTCCCTCACCTGTGATACACTCCCCGGAGAACTCTCCACACGTTCGCTATATAGCGTCTGAATGGAATCTATGATAAGTAACCGTGGGTTATGTTCCGAGGCTTGAAGAATAATATTTTCTACCATAGTCTCACTAAGCAGTAAGCACTCCTTATTGGTAATGCCGATACGCTCTGCACGTAGTTTAATCTGTTCGGGACTCTCCTCTCCCGACACGTATAATACCTTAAAATTCTCTTTATGTAGTGCGATTTGAAGAGCAAGCGTTGATTTTCCAATACCCGGCTCACCACCTATCAACACAAGCGAACCCGGCACTAACCCACCACCTAATACTCTATCAACTTCGCTATATCCCATAGACGTGCGCACAACTTCGCCCTGCACCACATCCTGAACAGCTACTGCACGATTTGCCGCAGTTCTCTGCATCACAGTACCATAGGACTGCTCCTTGCCGCTACTTACCACCTCCTCAACACAACTACCCCACTCAGCACACGAAGTACATCGCCCAAACCACTTTGGGCTCTCTGCCCCGCAACTATTACAAAAAAATGCTTTTTTAACTTTTGCCATATTTTTACTATCTTTGTGCTTTAATAAATTACTTACAAATATAGCGATAAAAAATGGATTTCATAGAAGAACTAACTTGGAGAGGTATGATTCAGGATATTATGCCGGGAACTAAGGAACAACTACAAAAGGAGATGACCACTGCATATTTAGGTATTGACCCAACTGCCGATTCTCTTCATATTGGGCACCTTGTAGGGGTTATGCTACTTAAGCATCTGCAACGTTGTGGCCACAAGCCGCTATGCCTTGTAGGTGGTGCAACGGGGATGATTGGCGACCCTAGTGGTAAGAGTCAAGAGCGTAATTTACTAGACGAGGCTGCTCTTGCCCACAATCAAGCAGCCCTTAAGAAACAACTCTCAAAGCTCATCGACTTTCACAGCGACGCAGATAATAGAGCCGAAATGGTTAATAACTACGACTGGATGAAGGAACAATCATTCTTAGGCTTTATCCGTGATATTGGCAAGCACATCACGGTGAACTATATGATGGCTAAGGATTCGGTAAAGAAGCGTTTTTCGGGTGATGGCGAGGGTATGTCGTTCACTGAATTTACATATCAATTAGTTCAGGGGTTTGATTACCTATATCTGTACGAGCATAAGGCCTGTAAACTTCAACTCGGAGGCTCTGATCAGTGGGGCAATATCACAACTGGCACGGAGCTTATCCGCAGGAAGTTGGGAGGCGAGGCATTTGCAATTACTTGCCCACTGATTAAGAAGGCTGATGGCACTAAGTTCGGAAAGACTGAGAGCGGAAATATATGGTTAGAGCCATCATACACATCACCATATAAGTTTTACCAATTTTGGTTATCGACCTCAGATGATGATGCGCAGAGGTATATAAAGATATTTACACTTCTAGATCAAGAGACTATCGAGGCATTAATACAGGAGCATAGCGCAGAGCCTCATCGTAGATTACTACAAAGGCGACTAGCAGAGGAGCTAACAGTAATGATTCATAGTCGTGAGCAGTTTGATAAGGCAGTAGCGGCAAGCTCTATACTATTTGGTGGAGGTGCAGCTGCACTTGCCGAGGTGGATGACACAACGATCAAAGATGTATTTGAGGGGGTGCCTCAATATGAGGTAAAGGCCTCAGAGCTTGGATGTAGCTTTACTAGTCTGGCTACCGAACTCACTACCATTTTCCCATCTAAGGGCGAATTGCGTAGATTGATTCAAGGTGGCGGAGTCTCACTATGCGGCAATAAGGTAGTGGACGCTGAGATGGTAGTGGATAGCTCAAAATTAATTGCACAGAAGTATCTTCTAGTGCAAAAAGGGAAGAAGAACTACTTCCTAATAACAGTCATATAGTTTAGAGATCATAATCTATGAATATCACCCGTTCATCGCTGCTCTCTACTACCCTTTACAGTGCACTTCTTGCGACACTATTTTGGTGGGGTGATACCTCATCTGTGCAAGCTCCACTTATCCCCGAGAATGTCTTTGGGGATAGGTGGAATATGGTTGGGGATATAATAGACTGGTTGGGTATTACCCATATACAGAGGATGGTGGGTGCAGTATTGATGTTTATTGTCTCGCTTATGGTGGCTAGGATTGCTGTACGAGAGGTAATATACCTTGAGCGTAGCTATATGCCCAGTGTGGTGTATGTACTTATTAGCTCTGCACTTTTCACTAGCTCGCAGAGTATAGCACCCCTGCTCAGCGCAGTCTTTCTTGCCGTAGCCTCCTCCGAGGCTATTCGTTCTTATAGGGCAAAATCACTGGCTACAAAAAATGTATTTACATCGGGGATATACTTTGGAATATCGGCACTAATATACCCTCCAACAGCATACCTCGCTCCAATGCTACTGTTGGCACTATCACTCTTTAGGCACTTCGACATTAGGGAATGGATAACAGCTATTGTCGCCCTTATTTTGCCTGTGGCACTATATTTCTTTACGCTATGGGCTTTATCGTATGACTATACAGGTGAGCTGGAGTTATATAGAAAGGCGTTAATGCTAAGTGATAGTACGGTAAAGATTAATGCGATGCAAAGTGTAGTAATTTCTCGATTATTATTCTTTTTTATCTCTTTACTACTATTTATACTCTCCATAGTTAAATTTATCAGTAAGGGTAATCAGTATAAGCGATACTCACGTCTCTCGTTTAGCTACTTTCTACTCTTTTCGCTATGGTTAGCTGTGATTATGTATATCTCGCCCGTGCGCTCACTCATAATGACGCCCATTCTAGCACTACCGCTGGCGATTATCATACCTGTTTATTTTACGGGTTCACATCCAACAACCTTCTCCAAAATACTGTATATGCTCTTACTACTAAGTGCAATGACAGTTCATATAATTGGTGAATTTTAGTCACAAATCTGAAGATGCGAAGAGGAGGGGGA
>CAYJLU010000077.1:0-8127 GCA_964371395.1 uncultured Rikenellaceae bacterium
GTTTAATCCTTATTCTCTGGTAATGAAGGGCGTACAATAGCCTTGTTGTTTCTGCCATCTACAAAGATGTATAGCGGTTCGGGGAATTTTACAACACGTATCATCTCGCTCTCATACTCCGCCTCCATACTATCAAGTATTTCGTTATTAAAGACCCCATCCCCATTAAATGGATTTATGGTTAGGTATCCAACCCCTAGCGATGTAAGGTTTTGGAAGAAATGGGTGCCCTGAGAGGCATCTATCTGGAAGTTCGGAAGCCCACACTCCACCACAACTTTACTTTGACTAATCTGTGCCCACTTTACGGGTATGCCCAGCCAGCGATCGCTCGAACCCCAACGCCCCGGCCCTGAGAGTACATATCCTAAGCCCTTTTCTTTAAAGTTTTCGTTTAGTTTACCTATCTCCTCTGCCATCTCTTCTGTCTTCGAGGCATCGAAATTTTCGTTACGAACATACACAATATGTTGCACGTCCTCGATAGCTCCAACTCCGAGAGCCTTTTCGGCAAAGAATATTTCATTGTCGTGGTTCACCACATCCCAGTCTAGCGAAGCACCCCGACTTGCGGCAGCCATTGGTCGTATTTGCAGGAAGTTGAATACAGCTGATTCACCCTTCGCAACATCTAAATTTACGGCAAACTCAATCTCCACAGGCGAGCGCATAGCCTCTTCTCCAATTTTGAGTAGAGTACACACAATATCGGCAAGAGGGAATGTATCGTACTTTAGGATAGAGGCAAATGTAATAACAGGTCGCCCTTTACCAGAGTAGTGATCTGATATTCTATTATTCTGCATATCCCAAGTAGAGGCAACAAAACGCATATTCCTGAAGTCCTTAGCATTGTTTATTGGCACCTTAGCTAGATTTATAGCGTCGTTAGTACTAGTCTTAAATGAAGATGCTTCGAGGTTGAGTGCGTAGAAATCCTTTTGTGTATCACGTAGCATAGTCTCCATAGTCGAAAGTTGTAGGGTATGCTTAGGGTGTGCGGGTGAGAATCTTAGCCTAGAGCTTCCCTCGACAACAGCCTTACCGAGTCCAAAGGCTATGTCGCATATTCCCTCCTCAGGCTTCTCATCGCCGATTGGGTAGTAGTTCAGCGAGCGTGCCACACCAGAGAGTGTAGGAAAGTATAAGCCCTCTTGCTCAGTACCACAAATCTCTTGAATAACAACTCCCATACTCTCCTCGCCCACCACATTGCTAGTACTCTCAATGTAGGCAAGCGATGCCTTAAAGAATACTGAGGCATATACAGATTTAATAGCACGTGATACCAAACGAAGCTCATTGTCAAGGTTTCCTGTTCTAGGAATCATATAGGTAGAATATATCCCTGCGAATGGTTGGTAGTGCGAGTCTTCGAGTTTAGATGAACTTCTAATTGCAAGTGGTCTATGTACCTTTAGTAGGAATATTTTTAGTTCTTCGATTAGTTTTTCGGGGAGTCGTGAGCCAATAAATTCACCGAGAAGTTCTCCATCTTCGAGCAATCCGCCTTCTTTGACTAGAGAGTGCAGCCCATTTTCCTCCATAAACTCCTCGAAGTAACCAGAGGATATTGCAAAAGTACGAGGGATTGTGACTCTGACCCCATCCCACGCCTTATAGAGGTTGTTGTTCTCGATTAGTGCCCCGACAAAGGCAAGACCACGAGCCTTACCCCCTAGTGAACCCTCGCCCGTGCGTGAAAATGTAATGAACTCATTGTATGTATCAGCCTTGAACTCTGCTATGACTCCCTGACTCATAGCTCTTCGGTGGCTTTTTATAACACCGCTTAGGAATTTTCTGAGTTCGTCGACCCCAGAGAAATCCTCAACAAATTTCTCTCTGATTTGACTAGCAATTTCAAACAATCCTCGTGCGTAGAGCCACTTAGAGTAGCTATTACGGGCAGAGTAGTGAAGTAGTACATCATCGGGAAGGGTCTCTAGTGCGAGTTGTAGGCTAGCGAGATTGTGCGCCGTTGCAAGCACAATACCGTTACTGTCCCTAAAGTTAAACGTACCGAAGGCAAGTCTATGGTTTATAAAGTTATCAAGCTCATCGAATAGTGTCTTGGAGTGCTTAAAGATAAAGTCTGCTCCAATTGCCTTTGCCTCACTAGCCATATTCAACTCCGAGGATTGCACCAGTAGTGGCATACGTGGGTCACGCTCCGATATGAAGCTGCAAAGTTCTATACCCGACATCGCTTTGCGAGGGCCACTCACTTTTTCGTGAGGGAAAGATACGTCAGTGATAACACCCAATAAGTTGTGACTGTATGTATTATACAGTAACTTAGCCTCGGCAAGCGTACGAGCAAATAGTATCTTAGGACGTGCACGTTTACGCACTTTACGTTGGTGATCATTAAGGGCCTCATTGGAGGCTTCGTTGGTCTGAGTGATAACAATTTTATAGAGATCTGGTAGGTATGCAGAGTAGAAACGCACGCTGTCCTCCACAAGAAGTATCGCCTGAACTCCATACTCTAAAATATCCTTTCGAGCATTTGCCCTATCTTCGAGCATCTTAACTATCGCTAGAATTAACTCTGCATTACCCTGCCACGAGAATACAAAGTCTATTGCACTGGTATCCTCGCTCTGCAAACGCCTAGTAATCTCGTGTGAGAATGATGTAAGGAGTACAAGCGGCGTTTCAGGGTATAACTTCTTGAATTGTTTGGAGAACTCAAAAGGCGACATTGTACCAATGTTGAACATAACTATAACTAAATCAAAAGAGCTATCTTTGCTCAGCAACTCTAATGCCTCCTCTCCATTGTCTATTCTAGTGAAACGAGGTGGTGCTGATAGTGAAAGTTCCGAAAATTCGCTCTGTATTTGCATATCAATACGCCCATCCTCCTCAATGGTAAATTGGTCATATGAGCTACATACCAACATAATATTGGTAATTCTTTGGGTCATTAGGTTCTCGAAGTTTAACTTCGCTGGAGTTGTGTTCATAGTAATTGTTTGGGAAAAATGGTTGGTTTAGCTATAAAAATGAGTAGCCAAAAGTATATGAAACTAAAAAAATAATATTAAATTTGTGGGTCTATTCAATGTTTTGACGCTAATACGGTAAGTGATATTTAGGGTTACTGTATATACAAATATATGAAAAATTATGAGATTTTCAGAGTGCAGAGTGACGAGGATATAAAAAATTTCCACGCCGTTGCCACTAAGATATATAGTGGTGATAGAGTGTGGGTAACCCCATTGTTCCGTGATATAGAGAGAGTTTTTTCGACTCAGGATAATCCTCTCTTTACCGAAGCAGGAGGAGGCGATGCTCAAAGGTGGATACTTCGTAGTGGAAGAGGAGAGTTAGTGGGTCGCATTGCAGCATTCTATAACAAGGAGAGAGCCTCGGTTGAGAGTCAGCCTACGGGAGGTTGTGGATTTTTTGAGTGTATTGATGACTTTGATGCCTCACGCATACTGTTTGATGCTGCAAAGCAGTGGTTGATTGAAAGGGGTATGGAGGCTATGGATGGGCCTATAAACTTTGGAGATAGGATGATGTGGTGGGGAGTACTTGCCGATGGGTTTCACCAACCGCTATATGGTATGAACTATAATTTACCATACTATACAGCTCTTTTTGAGGAGTATGGCTTCAGTAATTACTTCAATCAATATACCTACCTTAGACCTCTCGAACCAGAGATAAAGATGCCAAGAGCACTTGAGGAGAAAGCAAATAGACTGCTGGAGAATAGCGATTACTCATTTCGGTACTTCGATAAGTTAAATTTATTGCGTATGGCATCTGAGTTTCGAGAGGTGTATAATAAGGCTTGGGCTCGTTTCGATGGTATTCGTCCACTGACGGTGAAGTCCTCCCACCGAAAGCTGGTGAGGTATCTACCACTTATTGATTCAGAGGTCTTCTGTATGGCGTACTACAAGAGTAAACCAATAGGTTTTTTTGTGTCCTTACCCGATTTAAATCAAGTTATTGCTGATTTTCGAGGTAAGCTCACTTGGTTAAACCGTATTAAGATGCTCTTTCGACTCAAAGGTAAGATGAATAGACTCTCAGGTCTTATATTTGGAGTTGTTCCTGAGTTTAGAGGTTTAGGGGTTGAGGCAGGTTTAATTAGGCAGTTTGAGGAGTATGTCGATAGGCGGCGTAGAGATGGGAAGACCAAGTATAAGGAGCTTCAGATGCCTTGGATTGGCGACTATAATCCGGTGATGATGAGAATGTGTGAAAGCTATGTAAGAGCAGTAAGATACAAACGACACGTTACATATAGGTATCTATTTGATAGAACCAAGAAATTTGTTAGAGCACCACGAATTAATACTAAACTACGATGAAACGGATATTACTTATATATACTGGTGGTACCATCGGTATGAAACAAAACCCGCAGAGTGGTGCACTTGCACCAGTAGATTTTTCGGAAATCGAGAGAGAGGTTCCCGAACTACATAAATTTAAGATTGAACTCACTACCATTACGTTCTCACCAGTTATCGACTCCTCGAATGTAACCCATAGAAATTGGGTGGAGCTAGCGACAGTCATAGAGGAGAACTACCATATTTACGATGGTTTTGTGGTGCTTCACGGTACCGATACGATGAGCTATACTGCCTCAGCACTTAGTTTTATGCTCTATGGGCTAGACAAAGCTGTGGTCTTTACGGGTTCTCAGATACCCATAGGGGTGTTGCGCACCGACGGAAGAGAAAACCTTATTTCGGCAATCGAAGTAGCAGCCTCTGGTCAGGTTACCGAGGTGACTATATTCTTTCAGAATCTACTTCTTCGAGCGAACCGTACAACGAAGTATAATTCGGAGTACTTCAACGCCTTTTGCTCCGACAACTTTCCTCCCCTTGCCGAGGCTGGAATCTCTATAAAGTATAACAAACACTTGATGCTAAAGCCTAAATCAAACACAGAGTTAGTGGCAGTGAAGGAGTTGTGTACAGATGTAGCCACACTAAAGGTCTTTCCGGGCATCACTCCAGCAGTAGTGGATGCTATACTTGGCATTGAGGGTTTAAGGGGGGTTGTAATGGAGAGTTATGGTGCAGGTAATGCTCTAACAGAGCAGTGGTTTGTCAATAGAGTGAAGTCAGCTGTGAAGCGTGGAATCATTATTGTGAATGTAACTCAATGTGCGGCAGGGAGTGTTGATATGAGCCTTTATGAGACGGGCAAAGAGTTGCTAAAAGCTGGAGTTATAGGGGGTGCAGATATGACATTCGAGGCGGCAATAACCAAACTAAGCTACCTGCTAGGACAAAGTAGACTCAGTAACAAACAGGTTAAAAATCGTCTGTCAAAATCAATTAGAGGAGAAATTACACTCTAAGGTTTTGTTTTTTTAGAAAAAACAATTACCTTTAACCAATGAAAGTTAGTAGCAAGCTGACCTTTTTAAGGGTAATTGGTTCGGACTTCAAGTATGGCAAACGATATATCGAGTAACGAGGCAAGAGTTGTTAAAAAATTGAATAGTTGAAGATTAATATTGAAAATTTCTTCATCTAAAAACAATAAAAAGCTAATTAAAGGTATATTGAAATAGATAAATTTCTTACAGGTATAAAGTAAGAAGTTTTGAATAGAAAATATTGCGATATGCGATCGAAAATGAGGCAAAATATTCGACTAAAAATAATAAATTAAAAAATTAACAAAAAAATAACCAAAATTAAAAACAATGAAAAAAATTTTCGCAATCATTTCAATGGTAGCCCTTCTAAGCGTTACCTCAATGAATCTTTACGCTCAAGAGGCTGAAGCAGCCGCAACTGAGACAGCAGCAGTAGAAGAAGTAGCAGAAGTGGCTGAGCCAGTAGAAGCTGAAGAAACAGAAGAAATTGGCGAGCCAATGCACCAAGTTCTTAAGCAAAAATTTATGGAAGGTGGTGTAACTTGGATGTCTCCACTTCTTCTATGTCTTATTCTAGGTCTAGCAATCATCATCGAGAGAGTTATCTACCTTAACCTTTCTACAACTAACACTAAGAAGCTTATTAAGAGAGTAGAGGACGCTCTTGCTTCAGGTGGTATCGAAGCAGCAAAAGCTGTATGTCGTGAAACTCGTGGTCCAGTTGCATCTATCTTCTACCAAGGTCTAGATCGTTCAAACGAAGGTATCGACGCAGTTGAAAAGGCAGTATCGGCTTATGGTTCAATTCAGGCGGGTCGCCTAGAGAGCGGTCTATCGTGGATTTCTCTATTTATTGCACTTGCTCCTATGATCGGTTTTATGGGTACAGTAGTAGGTATGATTGGTGCGTTCGACTCTATCGAGGCAGCTGGTGATATCGCTCCTTCTCTAGTAGCTGGTGGTATCAAAGTAGCACTTCTTACAACAGTAGGTGGTCTTATCGTGGCTGTTATTCTTCAGCTATTCTACAACTACCTAGTATCTAAGATTGATAGCATCGTTCTATCTATGGAGGACGCATCTATCACACTTGTTGATATACTTAACCAACAACTAAAAAAATAGTTATACACTGATTTACTATGAAATTTGTTCCATATATTAAACATATCTTGTTGGTACTATGCCTAATCGTCTTTGTTGTGGCTATGGTATCATATGATAGCTCAAACCCAGAGGAGATAACAACTGGTCTTGATACGCTATTCCTAGTATCAACAATGCTGATTGTCTTTACTATTGTTGCTGCACTTGCAATGCCTTTAGTAAATGTACTACAAAACCCAAAGAGTGCAATTAGATCATTTGCTGGTCTTGCGCTTGTGGCACTAATGTTTATCGTAGCTTATGCACTTGCAAGTGAAGAACCAATCACCCTTGCAAGCGGTAAAATACTAGATAACGCATCAGAACTTAAATTTGCTGATACAGCACTTTACTCAATGTATATTGCATTTGGTGGTGTAATCCTTAGCATCGTAGGTACTGAAATTTACAAAATATTTAAATAAACTAAAAGAACCAGATTATGGCAAGAAAAACGCAAGAGATTAATGCTGGTTCTATGGCGGATATCGCTTTCCTACTACTAATTTTCTTCCTGGTAACAACCACGATGAACGTAGACTCAGGTATTTCACGTACTCTACCACCAATGATCAATAGTCCTCAAGAGGATGACGGTATTAAGGTTCGTGAGCGTAACATTCTAGCAGTTCGTGTTGCTGGTAATGATATGATACTTGTAGGGGGCGAGAGAGTTGGGCTTTCGCAAGTTAAAGACTTAGCAAAAGAGTTTGCTCTTAACGTCACAGATTCAGAAAATCTGCCAGAAAAGGAGGAAATTGATATTCCTCTAATTGGCAAATATAGAGTAAGTAAAGGTGTTATTTCGCTTAAGAATGACCGTTCAACTACGTATGAAACATACCTAGCTGTACAGAACGAACTAACTAAGGCGTATAACGAGATGCGTAGTGAATTCTCTCAGAGACAATTTAACAAAAAGTATGAGGATCTCACCAAAGATGAGCTTAAGGCAGTGCACACAGCGATGCCTAATAAGATCTCAGAGGCAGAGCCTGTTGACTTAACTGGAGGTTCAAATTAATAGAGAAGATAATAGAAAATGGCAAAATTTAAAAAATCGGACAAAGGTACACCGGGTATTTCAACTGCCTCGTTGCCGGACGTAGTATTTATGCTACTATTCTTCTTTATGGTTTCAACCACAATGCGTGAAGTAGAAATGAAGGTTGATGTAAAGGTTCCTTCGGCTACTGAAGCTGTTAAATTAGAGAAGAAATCACTTGTAAGTTACATTTATGTTGGTCCTCCAACTAAGCAGTTTAGAGCTAAGTTTGGTAATGCACCACTAATCCAACTTAACGATAACTACGCCTCGACGGCTCTTATCGGTCAGTTTATCGCCGCAGAGCGTGACAAACTTGACGAGAGAGATAGAGCGTCAATGCGTACGAGTATCAAGGCTGATGCTAAAACCAAGATGGGTATCATCTCGGACATTAAGCAAGAGCTAAGAAAGGCAAATGCACTGTTAATCAGTTATGCTGCTCGTAAGGTAGACGCTACTGAATAGGGTTATCGCTTTTAAGTATTATAATCTTCAACAGAGAGGGTGAACTAACTTTAGTTAGTTCACCCTCTCTGCTTTCCTTTATAGAGACACTTTTAGCTAG
>CAYJLU010000078.1:0-7917 GCA_964371395.1 uncultured Rikenellaceae bacterium
TGACTGAAGAGTCATTAGGGTTATCTTTAAAATATCGCCGCCTTGCAACGGTCTCATTAGAGTTATCTATAAAATATCGCCGCCTTGCAACGGTCTCACCAAAGAATTAACCTCATCTTCCTATAATTTATTATTTGAAAGTTGGGCAAAAAAAATACCTGATTCAACTGATATGTATATTAAAAAAATAGTTATCTTTGAGTTTAAAACATCTTAAATTATTAAAATAAAATGAAAATAATAGAATGCGTGCCTAACTTCTCAGAAGGGCGCAATCAAGCTACCATCGATGCAATAGCAACAGCCGTTAAATCAGTAGAGGGCGTTAGCTTATTAAACGTAGATCCGGGCGTTGCCACAAACCGTACAGTATTTACCTTTGTGGGCGAGCCTGAGGCAGTATGCGAAGCTGCATTTAGGGCTACTAAGACTGCTGGAGAACTCATAGATATGCGTCAACACTCAGGTGCGCACCCAAGAATTGGTGCTACTGATGTTGTACCGTTAGTTCCAGTTGCTGGCACTACCCTTGAGGAGTGTGCGGAGTATGCTCGTGGACTTGCTAAACGTATAGCAGAGGAGCTTGAGATACCAACGTATAACTACGAGGCAGCGGCTAGGTGTCCAGAGCGTCAAAACCTTGCAACTGTTCGTTCGGGCGAGTACGAGGGTCTTGAGGCGAAGCTATCGGATCCAAATTGGGCACCCGATTTTGGCAAGGCTCAGTACACTGAAAGAGCAGCTAAATGCGGTGCAACTGTTGTTGGTGCTCGTGACTTCCTAGTAGCGGTTAACTTTAATCTAAATACAACATCAACTCGTAGGGCTAATGCAATTGCCTTTGACGTGAGAGAGAAGGGACGTACGGTTGAGGGTATTCAAATTCCGGGTACACTAAAGGGGTGTAAGGCTATCGGATGGTTTATCGATGAGTATGGCGTAGCGCAGGTATCTATGAACATTACAGATATTAACCAAACTCCACTACACGTTGCCTTCGACGAGGTATGTCGTGCAGCGTCGGAGCGTGGTATTAGAGTGACTGGAACGGAGATTGTGGGGCTTGTACCTAAGAGTGTTCTAGTTGATGCGGGCAAGCATTTTGTAGCAAAGCAGAAGCGTAGCCTTGGAATTGGCGAGGCGGAATTAGTAAGGATAGCTTGCCGTACTATGAACCTATCTGAGATTTCGGAGTTCACCCCAGAGCAGCGAGTTATTGAGTACTTAATCGAGGATAGGAGTACTAAGAAGTTAGTGGATATGACTTGTCGTGGTTTTGCTATCGAGACAGCATCTGAGAGTCCTGCACCGGGTGGCGGCTCTATTGCGGCATATATGGGTGCGCTAGGTGCGGCACTTGGAGCAATGGTGGCTAATCTTTCGAGCCATAAGCGTGGTTGGGATGACCGTTGGGAGTTCTTCTCGGACTATGCCCTAAAGGGTCAGGAGATCCTAAGCGAACTACTTCACCTAGTGGATGAGGATACTGTATCGTTCAATAAGATTATGGATTGTTTCTCTATGCCTAAAAACACAGATGATGAAAAGGCAGCACGTAGTGCAGCTATTCAAGCCGCTACACTCTATGCAACAGAGGTGCCACTACGCACTATGAGGGCATCGTATAGAGTATTTGAGATTGTAGAGGCAATGGCATCAGAGGGTAATCCAAACTCTGTTACTGACGCAGGGGTTGGTGCACTTGCAGCTCGAAGTGCGGTAATCGGCGCACTTCTAAACGTTAAGATCAATGCCGCAGGACTAAAAGACACTGAACTTGCAGCAAGACTTATTGCTGAGGGCGAGGAGATTGCCGAGGCTGCAAATCTACGTGAGACAGAGGTACTAAACATCGTAAATTCAAAGATATAATGACATTTCAAGAGGAGATATTAGAGGGGATTCCCTCAGGGCTACCTCCCTATTGCGAGTTAGACCCAAAGAAGAATCACGCACCGCTACGTAAAGATATACTAACAAAGGAGGAGAAGAGGTTGGCACTACGAAATGCCTTGCGATATTTTCCAGCTGAACTTCACTCAAGTCTAGCTCCTGAGTTTGCGGAGGAGTTGGAGCGGTATGGGCGAATCTATATGTATCGTTATCGTCCAGTGCACGAGATTATTGCTCGCCCGATTGGCGACTATCCAGCACAGTGTCACCAAGCGGCTGCCATTATGCTGATGATACAAAATAACCTTAGCGAGGCAATAGCACAACATCCAGATGAGCTTATTACATATGGAGGTAATGGTGCGGTGTTTCAGAACTGGGCGCAGTATCGCCTTGTGATGCGCTACCTTGCCACTATGACCGACCAGCAGACCCTTGTTATCTACTCTGGTCACCCGCTAGGTCTATTCCCATCGCATAAGAATGCACCAAGGGTAGTAGTCACCAATGGTATGGTAATTCCTAATTACTCTAAGCCCGATGATTGGGAGCGGATGAATGCGCTTGGTGTGTCGCAGTATGGGCAGATGACCGCAGGATCATATATGTATATTGGTCCTCAGGGTATAGTTCACGGCACTACTATCACTCTACTGGCGGCCGCACGCCGTAGAGGTGAGGCAAAGGGACAACTATTTATCTCAAGTGGTTTAGGCGGTATGAGTGGTGCTCAACCAAAGGCTGCACGTATTGCAGGAGTTGTAAGTATTGTAGCTGAAATTAACCCAAAGGCTGCCGAAGTTCGCCACAACCAAGGGTGGGTGGACGAGCTATTCACCTCACTCGATGGCGTTATTGATAGAGCTATCGAGGCAAAGGCAAATGGCGAGGCACTATCACTTGCATATGTCGGTAACATTGTAGATCTATGGGAGGCGGCAGTTAAGCGTAATTTGGAGGTTGAGATCGGTAGTGATCAGACCTCTCTGCATAATCCATACGCAGGGGGATACTACCCAGTAGGCTATTCACTTGAACAGAGTAATGCAATGATGCGCTCTGAACCAGAACGCTTTAGAGAGGAGATTGCAAATACCCTTCGTCGCCACTTTGCAGCCATTGAGGCTATGACCGAGCGTGGGATGTACTTCTTCGACTACGGAAACGCATTCCTACTTGAGTGCTCAAGGGCAGGTTGCAATTCATTTAAGTATCCATCTTATGTTCAAGACATTATGGGTCCTCAGTTCTTTGACTATGGTTTTGGTCCATTCCGTTGGGTATGCACCTCAGGGAGTCAAGAGGATCTTAGGGTATCGGATAGGATTGCAGGGGATGTTCTACGCTCGATATATGCCACTGCCACTGAAGATATAAAGGGGCAACTACACGATAATATAGTATGGATCGATAGAGCCGAGGAGAATCGCCTCGTTGTAGGTTCGCAGGCTCGCATTCTATATGCTGATAGCGAGGGTAGAAGCAAGATTGCACTTGCATTCAACGCAGCTATTGAGCGTGGTGAGATTTCAGCACCAATAGTACTAGGTCGTGACCATCACGACGTTAGTGGTACCGATTCGCCATATCGTGAGACATCGAATATCTACGACGGTTCTCAATTTACTGCCGATATGGCAGTACAGAACTTTGTTGGGGATTCATTCCGAGGTGCAACTTGGATTTCACTACATAATGGTGGTGGAGTCGGTTGGGGCGAGGTTGTCAACGGTGGTTTCGGTATGGTTATCGACGGATCAGAACAGAGTGCAGAGAATATAAGCTCAATGCTACTTTGGGATGTTAACAATGGAATAGCTCGTAGGGCTTGGGCACGCAACAGTGGGGCTATCGACGCTATTAAGCGTGAGATGGCTCGCACAGAGGGACTAGAGGTAACAATTGCCTCGATAGCAAATGACGATTTGATTAATTCACAGTTTTAGAAAATTATAGATGACTATACATAAAATTTCTTCCGAACACCTCTCAATAGAGCGTGTTGAACAGATTATAACACAGAACATTAAACTTGAGCTTTCAGAGGATGCAAAGCAACGCATCGAAAAGTGTAGAGCGTATCTTGACTCAAAGATGGAGCACCACAGTGAGCCTGTTTATGGAGTTACCACTGGCTTTGGTTCGCTTTGTAATATAAGTATAAAGGCTGAGGAGCTTTCGCAGTTGCAGTACAACTTAGTTGTGTCTCACAGCTGCGGTACGGGTGATGAGTGCGAGGAGTTGATAGTTCGCCTAATTCTACTACTTAAGATACAGTCACTATCGTACGGTTACTCGGGGGTTCAGCTTTGTACTGTTCAGAGGCTTGTGGATATGTACAACGCTGGGGTATATCCTGTTATCTACGAACTAGGTTCGCTAGGTGCAAGTGGTGACCTTGCGCCTCTTGCGCATATGTCACTACCGATTCTAAACCTTGGTGAGGTTCGCTTTGAAGGCGAGAAGTTCTCATCGGCAGAAATCAATGAAAAGTTCGGCTGGGGTGCTATCACTCTTAAATCAAAGGAGGGGCTAGCACTACTCAACGGTACTCAATTTATGAGTGCTCACGCTGTTTATAGCGCAATAATGGGTCGTAGATTATCTCGTACGGCTGATACCCTAGCTGCACTTTCAATAGATGCCTTTGATGGCAGAATAGAACCATTCACTGCCGATGTACACGAAATTCGTCCACATCGTGGGCAAGTAGCTACTGCTGCGGCAATCCGCACACTGCTGGATGGAAGTGAGATTATACGCCAAAAGAAAGTACACGTTCAGGACCCATATTCATTCCGTTGTGTTCCGCAGGTTCACGGTGCAAGTAAGGATACTCTGGAGCACTTCGAGAGGGTTGTTGAGACAGAGATTAACTCCGTTACCGATAACCCAAATGTATTCTCTGAGAAGGATATGGTAATCAGCGCAGGAAACTTCCACGGGCAACCGCTCGCACTAGTTATGGACTTCTGTGCTATCGCTGTGGCAGAGCTAGGGAGTATATCATCACAGCGCACATATCAACTCATTGCCGGTAAACGAAACCTACCTCACTTCCTTGTAGTAAAGCCGGGTCTAAACAGTGGTTTTATGATACCTCAATACACAGCAGCATCTATTGTAAGCCAAAGTAAACAACTATGTACTCCAGCATCGGTAGATAGCATTGAAAGCTCACAAGGGCAAGAGGACCACGTATCAATGGGAGCAAATGCAGCCACTAAGCTACGCCGTGTAATGCTTAATACCGAGAGAGTTCTTGCCATTGAGCTATTTAATGCTGCTCAAGCACTTGAATTCCGCCGTCCTTTGAAGAGTTCACCGATGATAGAGGATATATATAATAAATATCGTAAAGTTGTGCCATTTGTAAAGGATGATACCGTAATGTACACAAATATTGAACAGAGCATAAATTTCTTACGTTCATCACTATGATTATAACTAATATAAAGGGGCTTTACGGCCTTTGGGCAGAGGGAATTAACAGGGTGTATGGTAAGGATATGGAGCAAGTGCCCCACATCGAGAATGCTTATCTACACATCGACGATAGCGGAGTGGTTAGGGACTTTGGTGCTATGGGAGAGTGTCCGCACTCTAGCTCAGACTATGATGCAACTGGACGCTATATAACCCCTGCGTTTTGTGATTCTCACACCCATTTGGTTTACTCGCACTCACGTGAGGGCGAATGGCGTGATAGACTTCAAGGGCTGAGCTATGAAGAGATTGCACGCCGTGGCGGTGGTATCCTCAATAGCGCAGATAGAGTTAGACTAACAAGCGAAGAGGAACTATTCTCAATGGCACTGGAGAGACTCTCTGGCATTAAATCTACGGGTACTGGTGCGGTCGAGATTAAGAGCGGGTATGGACTATCGTTAGAGAGTGAACTGAAGATGTTGCGTGTAATTGCACGTTTAAAGGAGAGTTCTGAACTAACTATTCGTGCTACACTTCTAGCTGCTCACGCTGTTCCAAGGGAGTATAAAGGTGAACAGGAGCAGTACGTTCAACATATTATCGATAAGATAATTCCAGCAGTTGCATCCGAAGGGCTTGCCGACTATATAGACTCATTCTGTGATAGAGGATTCTTCACCGTTGAGCAGACTGCACGTATGCTGGATGTGGCTTTGAAGTATGGTATTAGTGGAAAGATTCACGCCAATGAACTTGCTCCAAGCGGAGGAGTTGAATTAGGGTGTCAGAAGGAGTGTTTATCGGTAGACCACCTAGAGGAGATGAACTCTGATGCTTACTCTGCTCTAGTCGAGGCAAAGGGTCGCACAATGCCCACGGGGCTACCAGCTGCTTCATTCTTCCTTGGCATTCCATACACTCCGCTTAGAGAGATGATAGATATGGATCTAGCCGTAGCAATTGCAAGTGATTATAATCCGGGTAGTGCACCTAGTGGCAATATGCAGCTAGTTGGTTCACTAGCCTGTACTCAGGCGAAGATAACTCCGCTTGAGGCACTCACAGCCTCAACGATTAACTCTGCTGCGGCAATGGGGTTATCGGGTGGAGGAAACGGAGCCATAAGACGTGGAGCTAAGGCAAATTTAATTATCACTAAACCGATGCCGTGTGTTGAGTATATATATTACAGCTTCGGAGAGAATAACGTTGAGCGCACAATTTTAAACAAATAAAGAGAAGTAGATATGTATTCCTATGAGCAATTTGTAGAGCTATTAAGAAGCGAGGTGAAACCCGCCTTGGGGTGCACTGAACCTATGGCTATTGCCTTAGCAGTGGCACGTAGCTGCGAAAACATACGCCCGTTTGGCGAAGAAATTACCTCGGTTAGGGTTGAGGTTAGTCGCAATATACTAAAAAATGCAATGGGGGTAGGTATCCCCGGGACTAATATGGTGGGAATACCTGTTGCCATAGCCATTGCAATGGTATGTGGCGATAGTACACTAGGACTAGAGGTGCTACAAGGTGTATGCCCGAATGTTGTAGAGGACGCAAAGGCTGTACTCGATAGACATATTATAGATATTAAGCTCGCTGACACAGAAAAGCTACTCTACATCTCCGCAGAATGTTGTACGGCAAACCATAGTGTAAAGACTACAATTGAGGATATGCACGATAATATTACACGTTGTGAGATTGATGGTAATGTGGAGATTATAGGTGGATCTGTTTGTTCGGAGTGCTCGCTTGAGACTAATGCAACGATATATCCTTCGGTACGAGAGATCTATGATTTCGTTGTAGCAGTACCAGTTGAGAAGATAGCCTTTATGTTAGATGCTGCTAAACTAAATCGTGCCATTGCCCACGAGGGGTTGAAATCTGAGTATGGTCTGCAGGTGGGTCGAACAATCTATGAGAATATGGGTGGTGATGTCTTTGGTACTGGTCTTTTGGCTCACGCTATGGCAATAACAGCAGCAGCTTCGGATGCTCGTATGGCTGGTTCAATGATGGCAGTTATGAGTAATTCGGGCAGTGGTAACCAAGGAATAACTGCGACTCTTCCCGTTGTGGCAGCAGCAGAGAAGTACTCGTCGAGCGAGGAGGAGTTAATTCGAGCACTAGCACTAAGTCACCTTGTGGCTATTCACATTAAGCAGAGCCTCGGACGATTATCAGCACTCTGTGGTTGTGTTGTGGCATCAACGGGTTCATCCTGTGGCATAGTACTGTTAAGAGGCGGTAATTTTGATCAGATAGCCTCTGCAATAAAGAATATGATTGGTAATATAACGGGTATGGTTTGTGATGGTGCTAAGGTCGGTTGTGCCCTAAAGGTTGCATCTGGGGTGAGTGCATCGGTTCAATCTGCCATACTAGCACTCAATGGTATTAGCACGACGCACAATGACGGCATTATTGATGACTGCCTTGAGCAAACCCTTAAGAATTTATCCACTATTGGATGCGAGGGAATGAAGTTCACCGATAGGATAATGCTTGATATTATGTCACAGAAGAAGTGTTAGGAGTTATCACAGACACTTTTGTAAGTGAATACTAGGTAATAAAAAAAGAGGATGT
>CAYJLU010000079.1:0-7791 GCA_964371395.1 uncultured Rikenellaceae bacterium
AGCAACAGGATTCGAACCTGTGACCCTCTGCTTGTAAGGCAGATGCTCTGAACCAACTGAGCTATGCTCCCCTTTCGTTTGTGGATACAAAGGTAGCTATTATTTTCTATTCTGCAAATTTTTTTGCATATTTTTTTATATTTTTTTTATTGTCATAACATACAAAAACCCCAAACCATCACGTTAGTAATAGTTTAGGGCTTTAAGTGCAACTAGAATAAATTTCATCCTACTATGGTAGGAAGTAAGTTCTATTCAAGCCTATAACGAGTCTATAAGAAAACTCCCTTATTGTTTTTCAAATTCATCCTTCTGCGCACCGCAGAGTGGACACTCAAAATCTTCGGGTAGGTCTTCAAATTTAGTTCCTGCATCTATACCACCTTCTGGATAGCCTGCCTCTTCGTCATAAATCCAATTACAAATTTCACATCTGTACTTTGCCATAATTATTAGGGGTTTTAAGGGTTAAATAAATATATAAAATCTATGGGACTCTGGACGAAGTGCCCATTACTTCCTTTTAAATACGCCAGTATAGCTAAACGGAGTAAGTAGCCTTAACTCCTCCTTAACTCTACCACTAACCTCTAGACTCTCTATAAACTCTAGAATATCGCTCTGCTCGATCCTCTTATTTGTACGAGTTAACATCTTTAGTTGCTCATACGGATTTTCAACACCCTCTCTACGGAGAATAGTCTGAATACCCTCAGCTACCACTGCCCAAGCTGATTCAAGGTCACTGCTTATTGCCTCCTCGTTGAGTAGCAATTTGCCAAGTCCTCGCTCTATCGACTTAACTGCAATCAAAGAGTGTGCCAAAGGCATACCCACATTACGCAAAACAGTACTGTCGGTCAAGTCACGTTGTAGCCTTGAGATAGGCAGCTTTGCAGATAGGTGCTCATATAGCGCATTTGCAATACCCAAGTTACCCTCACCATTCTCAAAGTCGATAGGATTAACCTTGTGCGGCATAGCAGATGAACCAACCTCGCCCTCTTTAATCTTCTGCTTGAAGTAGTCCATAGAGATGTATGTCCAAATATCTCGTGAGAGGTCTATAAGTATTGAATTGATACGTTTTAGAGCATCGAAAAGTGCAGCTAAGTTATCATAGTGCTCGATTTGAGTAGTATATTGCGAGCGTGTAAGACCAAGATTCTCAGAAAGGAATTTATTGGCAAACTCTACCCAATTAATCTCTGGATATGCTACGTGATGGGCATTAAAGTTGCCCGTAGCTCCACCAAATTTTGCTGAGTAAGGAACCGCTTTTAATTGAGCTATCTGCACATTCAATCTCTCGACAAAGACCATAAACTCCTTACCTAATATAGTTGGTGATGCTGGTTGACCGTGAGTACGAGCAAGCATCGAAACCGAGGCATAACTCTGGGCAATTTGCTGAATTTGACTCACTAAGCTCTCTAGTTGTGGTAAATATACCTCAGAAATGCCATCACGTAGAGTCATAGGTGTAGCCGTGTTATTAATATCCTGAGAGGTTAGCCCAAAGTGAACAAACTCCATCTCCACTCCTATTCCAAGTGTCGTAAACTTCTCCTTAAGGAAGTATTCCACTGCCTTTACATCGTGATTGGTAGTAGCCTCAATCTCCTTGATTCTTGCTGCGTCCGACTCCGTAAAGTCACGATATATTGCACGCATTGGCTCATACTGTGTGCGTTCAACACCTGAAAGTTGAGAGAGAGGTATCTCGCAAAGTGCTATAAAGTACTCTACCTCAACCATTACTCTATAACGCATTAGTGCATACTCCGAGAAGTAAGCTGCTAATGAATCGGTCGTTCTTCTGTATCTGCCATCAACTGGCGAAATAGCCATTAGTGTGTCTAAGTTCATCTCTTAACTATTAATTGTATATAAAATTTTCTTTCAAGTTATCTAAAAAAAAATGGAAGTACTAGAGGTTTTCAGTTAATTTCTTGACAACTCGAAGATTTGCAAAAAACTCCTTTGCAAAGACTCTTAGTACTGTATAGAAAGGTATTGCCAGTAGCATACCTAATACTCCTCCTGCGTATCCAGCCATAAGTATTACGATAAATATTTCGAGCGGATGCGCCTTTACAGAGCTTGAGTAAATATAAGGCTGGAGAATTATATTGTCGATTAGCTGGAATATGGCTAGTACTACTGTAATTTCAAAGATAAGCTCGCCAATGGAAGCTGCCGCAAGTGATGGCGATAGCATCGCAATTGCATAACTTGCAAGTACACCAATAAGTGGCCCAATATAAGGAATTACATTTAGTACTGCTGTCACCGAACCTATAATCACCGCTGTTGTAATGTCTATACCCAAAAGGTATAACGCAAGGGTAACTACTATAAATTTTATGAATGACTCCAAACATATACCTATGAAGTAACGTCCTAGTAGATTCACCGAAGATTTTATAGCGTGTTGAATATTGCGCTCATATCGCTTAGGAAACAGGGTAGTTATTGCCGAATCGAATAGTTTATCGTCCTTTAGAAAGAAATATGCGATAAATGATATTGAAAATGTAGCCATAAATATCTCCGAGACAAAGCCAGCTAGTCCCTCTACAATATCGGTAACAACGCCGCTTTTGAATATCGGAGCAACGTGTTCCCTGAATAGCTCTTCAATAGATATATCTATTACCGGAAATATACTATTTAGAGTATGTTCAAAGTCTGCCGATGCAACCTTTATAGCCGCTAGCATCTCGTAGGATTCAATAGATGAAAGATAACTGAGTTTCTCTACGATAATTGGAATCAAAAAACTAAATACGGTAATAAACACCGTAAGAAGTGTGATTAAAACCACAGCAGCAGATGCCCACCTAGGTATTGTTCGCCCAGCTATCGACACCCTCTCAATCATACGCACCAAAGGTTTGCCTATTAGCGATACTGCGGCTGCACCCAATATATAGAAGACAATCGTATGGAAATACCACACCAAAAATCCGACAAGTAGTATACCTGCCGATGCAGCGACCCACTTATATCTATTATTTGTGCTACTATACATCTCTTACAAGTAATTATACTTCTATGGTAGGTATGCCATTACCGTTTGAGTTCCCGTTACCTTCTCGCCAATCTTAACATCAACCTTTGTTCCAATAGGCATATATAGATCCATTCTAGAACCAAACTTTATAAAGCCACACTCCGAACACTGTACTGCGCTCTGCCCCACGATAGTTCTATTGACGATGCGACGGGCTAGAAATCCTGCTATCTGGCGGAAAAGCACCTCGTGCCCTCCAGCTGTCTTAACAACGGTAGTTGTACGCTCATTAATCTCCGAACTCTTCTCCGCCCAAGCCACTAGATACTTTCCGGGGTGATACTTATAGTAAGTAACCTCACCACTTACGGGAAACCAGTTGATATGAACATTATTTACAGACATAAAGACTGAAACCTTTAGAACTTTACGGTTTAGGTACTCAGGTTCATCGACCTCCTCAATAGCACAAATAGTACCATCACAAGGCGAATATACTATATTATCCCTTAGCTCTGGTGTTACACGGGTTGGCACTCTGAAGAACCTTAGAACAAATAGTAACTTTAGGAACCCTACCGATAATGATACGTAGCCTAGCCACGTTATCCAAAAAAATAGAGCCGTGGTAATAACTACGTAACCAATAATATAAGTAATTACAATACCATAACCCTCTTTGTGTATTCGCATTTTAATATTTTTTGTAGTGCTATAAAGCACAAATTATTGTATAACAGATATAAAAGATAGGAAGTGCTAGAAGGAGTGCGTCGAATCTATCTAACATACCACCGTGACCGGGAATAATTTTACCGCTGTCCTTAACTCCTATTTTTCGTTTGAAATAACTCTCCAGCAGGTCGCCGACAACTGCCGCAAGTGCTACAAATAACCCCATAGCCCCCCATAGTAAAGCTACATTTATCCTAGTACTATCACCAAAGGCATAGCCATCCTTACTGAAGACAAACCAAAACCATAGTACTGAGACTAGTACCGCAAAAAACAAACCACCGAAAAAACCTTCCCAAGATTTCTTAGGAGAGATCCTTGGTGCCATCTTATGCTTGCCAATAGATATACCCACAAGATATGCACCCACATCATTGCTCCACACTGTGGTCAGTAGCACAACTAGTAGTTTCCAGTCCAGCTCCTTGAAGAGCAATAGAAAGTATGCAGCCTGAGCAATGTATAGTACACCCCCAACTAGCCATAACACTTTATGTTTTAGCGTATGTTTTGAAAGAAGAGTTATAAACTCCACCAAACATAGAGCCGCAACTCCCATCCACGCTATATAGTACCAATGGTTATCTGATGCGGTTGCCTCAAGTAGCAACCACACCATTACGATACCCGAAATTGACCTTACAATTAGATTCTTCATCAAGAAAAAAATCCCATTAAAGTTAAGCTTATGCCTTAACTGCAATAGTTTCAATCTCTACTTTCACACCTAGTGGAAGTTTTGCGACTTGATAACATACCCTTGCTGGGAATGGCTCGCTGTAAAACGATGCGTACACACCATTCATAGCAGCAAAATCATCCATCGAGCTTAATAGCACAGTTGATTTCACTACATCTGACTTTGCATAACCAGCCTCAGATAGTATAGCTTCTGTATTCTTAAGGCTCTGAAGAGTCTGCTCTTCTATTGTCTCTGGCACTGTACTTGTAGAAGGATCTACGGGTAGTTGTCCCGAAACGTAAAGTGTACCATTTGCCTCCACTGCTTGTGAGTAAGGACCTACTGCTGCTGGTGCGTTCGCCGCACAGATAACTCTATTCATTTTTTTAATTGTTTTTCACTTCAACACCCTCTACTTAGAGGCTTTGCTAAAAGTTTATTTTTGAAAATACTGTAATTATTTATACCTTTGAAACCACAAAAATACAAATATTTTATGAAAACACAATCTATCACAGCCACACTTATTCTATTTTTTGCACTTTCGCTATCTTTTACTTCGTGTTGTATGCCTTGCACAAAGTCTGCACCGAAGATTGGAGACCTTGAAAATGCAAGTTGGAGACTAATTGAAATGGACTTGAATCCTATTGAAAACAGTCAGATTACTATGACATTCGATGCCAATGAAAAGACTATGTACGGAACAGCTGCCTGTAACAACTTTTTCGCTGGATATACTCTTTATAAGGCTAAGGGCGAAAAACCAAATATAAAATTTGGTAATATCGGTAGCACCCGAAAGATGTGCCCAGATATGGCAGAGGAAGAGAAGTTTGTGGCGCTACTTCCTAGCGTCGAAAGAATTAAACTTGAGGGTGACTATATACTGTTGATTAATGCTGAGAAGCAAATGGTCGCAGTTATGGAGAAGATTAAGACAGATAAATAGCCAAATCAAAGCCCTTAAGAGGATAAATTGTGGGAAGACTAGTGAGCACCATACAGAGGCTAATTGACATCCTCTACCTGCCGCCATTTAGACGGTTAATGGACCTAAAGACATTTAGATATGCTGCGGTCGGGGGTATAAACCTCGGCTTCGGCATTGTTTTTTATTGGTTCCTATTTCACTTTATTATTCAGAAGCAAGATACAACGTTCTTTGGAGTTGTGACGATTTCTGCGCCTATTCTTGCATTTTTAATTAACTTTGTTGTAACGCTATTTACTGGATTTTGGCTTACTCGTAACGTAGCATTCAATGATTCAAAGATACGTGGTGGAGTTCAACTATTTAGATACTGTTTAATTGTTGCAATTAATATAGGTATTAACTATCTTGGACTGAAATTTCTAGTAAATTTTATGGGGTTTTATCCTACGCCTAGCTACGTCTCGATACAAATAATTACAGTAGCTATCAGCTATATAGCCTCACGCTACTACACCTTTAAGTAACCCACCTCTCGCATCAGTGAAATAATTTAGTACCACGAGCAAAGTGCCTTAATATTTAGTTATAGAGCAAAAAAAGTTGCAAAATGGCTACATTTAACGTAACTTTGCGGCGATTTATAGTTCTAAATTTAAAACTACCAAAACCGTGGGTAATCATCAAATCAAATTCTTTACGTCACGCTCGTCACGTTATCTTGCTGAACAAATAACAGAGAAATATGGTGAGCAATTAGGCGATTCTCAAGTTCTTAACTTCTCGGACGGAGAGTTTCAACCAGCATACAATGAGACAATTCGTGGATGCACAGTGTTTATCATCTGCTCTACATTCCCTCCATCGGATAACCTTATAGAGTTATTGATGATGATAGATGCGGCAAAACGTGCCTCGGCACATAAGGTTATCGCTGTAATGCCATACTTTGGATTGGCACGTCAGGATAGAAAGGATCGTCCTCGTGTTCCAATAGGAGCTAAGTTAGTGGCAAACATACTACGTGCAGCTGGTGTTGACCGTGTTATGACAATGGATTTACACGCTGACCAAATTCAAGGATTTTTTGATATACCTGTTGATCACCTCTACGCTAGTGGTGTCTTTGTACCTTATCTAAAGAGTCTGGGACTTGACGACCTATCAGTTGCTGCTCCGGATATGGGTGGAGCAAAGCGTGCTAACGCATACTCGCACTACCTTGACTGCCCTATGATCATTAGCCATAAACAACGTGATAAACCAAATTCAGTAGGTAAAATGACTGCAATTGGTAATGTTGAGGGAAGGAATGTAATTATACTCGACGATATGATTGATACAGCTGGTACTATTTGCAAGGCAGCTGATATGATGATGGAGATGGGAGCAAAGTCAGTTAGAGCAGCTGTTACACATCCTGTACTTTCGGGACCAGCATATGAACGTATCAACAACTCTAAACTCACTGAAGTTATCGTGACTGATACCATCCCGCTTAAACAAGATGAAGATTTAACAAAATTCACTGTTCTTTCCGTAGCAGATATCTTTGCTGATACAATCTCAAGGGTATATGACTATCGTGAGATTAGTTCTATGTTTAATAAATTTTAGTCTATTTTAAGATTTAATTCAATAACAAGTTATAGGGGTAAAGGGAGAGTTGTAATACTTATCACCTTTGCCCCTAAAATATTTTAAGAGAAGATATGAATATAGAGGTACTCTATGAAGATAATCATATAATTGTTATCAATAAACAAAGTGGTGAGTTAGTCCAACCAGACCCCTCAGGAGCACCTGCACTTGAACAGCGTGTTAAGGAGTATCTGCGAGTAAAGTATAATAAGCCGGGGGAGGCATTTCTAGGTGTGGTTCACCGCATTGATAGACCTGTAAGTGGTGTTGTACTATTTGCCAAGACTAGTAAGGCACTTGTTCGTCTCAATGAGCAGTTAAGGGAGGGTGGTTTTACAAAACGCTATCGTGCAGTCGTTGAGAATAGCCCACAGGAATCCTCAGGTTCTATAATCTCGTATATTACTCGCAATCAGAGGAGCAATAAGAGCTTTGTGAGTAATCGTGAAGAGCGAGGCTCTAAGCTCGCAAAGTTAAATTATCAACTAATTGATAGCTCTGAGAGGTACTACCTACTCGAAGTAGAGCTACTCACAGGTAGACATCACCAGATCAGAGCGCAACTTGCATCTATCGGTTGTTCAATACGTGGAGATTTAAAGTATGGGGCAAAGCGATCATTACCATCAGGTGGCATTTCTCTGCATAGCTACTCTTTAGAGTTCAGCCATCCAGTACAAAGGGAGCCTATACGCATTATCGCTCCACTACCGAGTGATACATTTGGAATGTTCATCAAGTGAGACCATTGCAAAACTTATGTTTTGCTCCGCTATGAAGAGC
>CAYJLU010000080.1:0-7741 GCA_964371395.1 uncultured Rikenellaceae bacterium
TACTCTAGTACAATAAACAAATCCGTGTGCCGGATGGCACTGCCCCCGGCGGGGCGGGAAAAACTTCGTTTTTCTTCATTTGTATTGCACTGAACCACTGCTATGAAATTTTATTGCAGTGGGAAAGAAACTACTCTAAAGACATTTACACTGCAAAATAGTTGGGATAGTCATCCCAACCATTTTGTTTTTTGATTTGGATTCGTTCGCCTTACAGGCTCACTCCTTTTCATTAACTCTAATACAATAAAGTATCAAAAAAAAGAGTCCAACTAACAATCAAAGTTAGTCGGACTCCTATAAAATCAACATCGTAATCCTATTGCTGTTAAGTGCCAAAGTCTTTAAACTCCAACACACATAGCAAAATTACTCCACTGGAATGTCTTTATTCACATTGCGGCTACCAATAAGTGCATAGAATAACATATACACAAATCCTAAGGCTACAACCCAGTAACTAGAGATAAAACCTGACATATCTGCTACTTGACCCTGAATAAGTGGAAGGATACCACCGCCACAAACCATCACCATAAAGATACCAGAACCCATTGCCGTGTACTTCTTACCTAGCCCCTCGACTGCAAGGTTAAAGATACCACCCCACATTACTGATGTACATAAACCGCAAAGCACAAATAGTAAAACACTTAAAGGAACCTCCGCAAAGCCAAATGACAGCTCTTTGGTTACCGTTGGCATATTTATCTGAATTGTATCAGGTAATAATATACCAGTAACAACTAGTAATAATGCTACAAATGAAGCAGTTGCAAGAATATTTTTAGGAGCTACTCTTGAGGCAATAATACCACCAAAAATACGACCAAACATCATTAACATCCAGTAAATTCCAACTACTGAACCTGCAATATCCTTAGAAATGCTTAGACCACCCTCGCTTGCACCACCAGATAGGAAGTTATTGATAAAATTTGGTATACCAACCTCTACACCTACATACACAAAGATTGCAAAGGCTCCGAGCGTAAAGTGACGGAACGATAAAGGAGAGTATTTATCCTTAATCTTCACCTCACCTACAACCTTCTTCTCCATATGTGGCTCAGGAATACGAACTGCTAATAGTACTAGGAATACAACTGCAAAGATACCCATAGCAATATATAGTGCAGGATTAGCATCTTGGATAGTTGCACTTAATGTACTACCGATAAGGTAACCCACAAACACTGGAGTTATTGTTCCTGAAAGCGAATTAAGTGCTCCACCAAAAAGAATTAACTGATTACCTGTCTTACCGCCACCCCCTAGTGTATTAAGCATAGGGTTCACCACTGTATTTAGCATACACATCGAGAAACCTGCAATAAATGCTCCTAAAAGATAGACAGCGAAGCTAACCATAATCCCCGAGATATACATAACACCGACACCCACAAAGCCTATGGCTACTGCCGAAAGTGCTGTTGTCTTATATCCGAGACGTTTAAGCATAATTCCTGCTGGAATACCCATAAAGGCATAAGCGATAAAGTTTGCCGCACTACCAAGTTGTGATTCAAAGTTTGAGGCTGCGAATTGATCCTTTACAATTAGTGCGAAGGAACCTGCCAAATTTGTAACGAATGATATCATCGCAAAGAGCGCAAACATCATTATAACTGGCAGTAGATTGTTCTGTTTTTTTAGGTTCATTGTTTAATTAATTATTATGTTAGTTTTTCATTATTCTGCTGAAAATGTATAGATAATAGCCTGCTCATAGACCTCACCCGCAAGTAGTAGTGTCGAGGGGAATTCTGGCTTATTAGGAGAGTCTGGGAATGCTTGGCACTCAAGCGCAACTCCTGCATTATCAATATACTCTACACCACCCTTACCTAGCGGACAACCCGAAAGCCAATTTCCACTATATATCTGTACTCCCGGTTGTGATGTTGCAATCTTCATCCTTCGTCCGCTCTTAGGACTGTATAACTCCCCAACTGGAAGTATTGAGTGACCATCTGTATAGCCATCAATCGCCCAGCAGTGGTCATATCCATTACCGATCTTTAGTGGTTCATAGTCCTCTCTGATTCGCTCACCAATTGTATGTGGCTCCAGAAAATCCATCGGGGTAGAGGCTACATCTGCTAGTTCACCCGTTGGAATTTGGGTAGAGTCAGTTGGCAACCACTTGTGGCAGTTAAGTTGCAGGGTATGGTCCAAAATTGAACCTGCATCGTGACCATCTAGATTAAAGTATGCGTGCGAAGTTAGATTTACCACAGTATCAGCCTCCGAACGTGCAAAGTACGTAATTGCCAAATTTGCACTATCATCCCAGTCGTAACACACCTCCATAGTCAGTTCTCCGGGATAACCCTCCTGACCATCAGGGCTAAGGTAGTTAAATACCACACGATTACCCTCTACCCTTGCACCCCACACTCTATTATGAGGTCCCGTAGGACCACCGTGTAGCGCATTTGGTCCATTATTAATTGCTAGACGATAGACTGTATCGTTAATCGAGAACTTACCACGAGCTATGCGATTAGCAAATCTACCCACGCTCTTTCCCATAAATGGGCCATCTTGCTGGTAATCTTGCCACTCTCTATACCCGAGGGTTACATCTCCAACAACACCCTCCCTATCACGCACGTTAACCTCCAGTAGAGTAGCTCCATAGTTACACAGAGCTATACTCTCGCCGTGCGAATTTATCATTGTATAGCGAATAATAGGTTCGCCTTCTTGGGTCATTCCCCATATTTCTTGACGTATTTCCATAACTTTCTTAATTTATTTTAACCAAAGTGGATTAGGATACTCACCAGCCTTAACTAGGTCAGCTATACGCTCGACAGTTGTAGCTCTATCCTCAATGTAGGTAACACCAAACCACTCGGATGTAGTACTTAACACTTTCATCTTCGCCTTTTTATCTGCAATAAGGCGATTTACAACCATCGGGATATAAAATTCCGCTGTGAGGTTTCCTAGATTTTCATCAAGGAATTCTCTAAAGAGGTCATCACCATACTCAAAAAAATCAGCGGTGAAACCAAATAAGTTCATCGATACAGGTGCATCTTGTTCCAGCGGGAATACCTCATCTCCCTCGATATAGACAATACTATCACCTCTTCGCTCGATTTTTGTACGCTCGACCATAGAGTTTAGTTGCGAACACCTGCCCAACGAACACACACCACGACTCACTGTTCCATTCTCCGATAGTGTTTTACTAACCTCATAACCCACCATTGCATACGCACCTCTCTTTCCATTCGCTTTTGCTAGATATACCCCCATAACCTTTAGTGCGTCTTTACCGTAAAAGTCATCGGCGTTGACAACCGCAAATGGTTCATTAATCAGAGGTGCTGCTACCATAATTGCGTGTGCAGTACCCCAAGGTTTTTCACGTTCCTGTGGAACAGTATAACCCTCTGGCAACTTATCCAACTCCTGACACACGTACTCAACTTCAATTCTACCGTTAAATCTCTCGATATTAAAGAATCCACGAAACTGCTTCTCGAAAGCTCCACGAATTACAAAGACAACCTTACCAAAACCAGCCTCTATGGCATCGTATATGGTATAATCTATGATCGCTTCGCTAGATGGACCAATTCCATCCATCTGTTTTAGTGAACCATAGCGTGACCCCATACCTGCTGCCAGAATAAGTAGAGTGGGTTTTATTGTAATTTTATTCATTGTTTTGAAATAAAAATCTTAAATTTACACGTTTAATAATTACACAAATATAAAAATAATTTACCTTTGTTCAATGAAGCTACGAAATTTTTTCCAATATTTTACACAACGACTTAAGCTATCACTACGCAGTGTTCGCTCCTCTCAGGAGGTTTGGCACGTCTTTACCAATCGAGCGAAGTTGATACTTTACGGTACTATTACCTGTATAGTTCTATTCATTGGAGCTTTCATACTGATAGCCTACTCTTCGATAAATGACATTATGCCCGGATACCCGGGAGCAAACTCTCGAACACAACTTATTGCGGCAATAACAAAGTTAGACTCTCTGCAACGTGAGGTACAACTCTGGGAGAATTACAGCCGTGATCTACGTGATATACTCGAAGGTAAAGAGATTCCAGCACGTTACCTCGGCACTGATTCGATAGGAACAAAAATACACTCTACCTTTGCACAACGCTCAGTTGAGGATTCACTCTTCCGCCTTGAGGTTGAAAGTAGCAAGGAAACAAAAATCCTAAATAGCACTACTAAAGAGCTTTCGTTCGAGATGATAGCACCTATCGAGGGGGTAATAGTTACACCTTTTACTACGGGCAACAACCAAATGGGTATTGGCATAGAGCCTAAAGCTGATGCGCTAGTATTAGCGGTAATGGACGGCACTGTTATATATAGCGATTGGAGTCCAAACAGCGGCTATATTACCATAATTCAGCACGCCGCCTCAATGGTATCTATTTATAAGAATATGCAGGGTCTGCTACTTAATCAGGGTACTAGAATCAAAGCTGGTCAGGGAATTGGCACAATAGAGGTTGATGCTGAGAACCCAAAACTATTCTACTTTGAGCTATGGAGCGCAGGAAATGCAGTTGACCCCGAAAATTATCTAACTATTCAATAGCTACTTTTTTTATGAATATTGAGGAGTATATGGAGTACTGCCTATCGCTACCTGATGCGGAGCAGAGCACTCCATTTAATGATGATATATTAGTTTATAAGGTAGGGGGTAAAGTATTTTCTTTGGCATCAATCTCAAATTTCGATAGATTCGCCGTAAAGTGCGATCCCGACCTAGCACAAGTATTAAGGGATCGTTATCAAGGAATTACACCCGCCTTTCACCTAAATAAAAAGCACTGGAACGATATCTACGTAAATAGAGGTTACAGCTCAAAACTACTCAGAGCTCAGATTGCAGGTTCTTATAAGTTAGTAATCGAGAGAAATGTAACGCCTAAGAGCCTGAAAGAGGAGCTAATAGATAGGTTTAGAGCTAGTGGTTTGTGGTGTGATGCGGCGAGATCCGAAGAGATTTAAATTACTATAAATCACAAAATTACGACCAAACACATACATTAAGTCTATTGTCGTGTCTATTAGAATTGATATTTTTTTTTAGAAAATTATAATTTTCTAAAAAAAACGCTATATTTACATTTAGAGAACAAATATAAAACTAAATAAATTAATGAACAAAGAGCATTTATACAGTGAGATTAAAAGAAAGAGATCATTCTTGTGTGTGGGACTTGATGCCGATAGTGCAAAGCTACCTAAACCATTAGTAGGGCACCCAGATGCAGTATATGAATTTAATAAGGCTATAATAGATGCCACTGCACAATATACGGTTTGCTATAAGCCTAACCTAGCATTCTACGAAGAGATGGGTGAAAAGGGTTGGAGCACATTTCGCAGAACTTGTGAATATATCCGTGATAAATACCCTGAGATATTTATCATAGCTGATGCAAAGCGTGGCGATATAGGAAATACTTCGTCACTATATGCTAGAGCATTTTTTGAGGATATGGATGTCGATGCAGTTACCCTTGCGCCATATATGGGTGCCGATAGTGTTAAGCCATTCCTTGCTTTTCAAGATAGATGGGCGGTGATACTTGCACTTACATCCAACCCGTCGGCAGCAGACTTTGAACTCCAAAGACTTGAGGGTGGAGAGCAACTATTTGAGCGAGTGCTACGCACCTCTAAGGAGTGGGGAAATGATGGCAACACAATGTATGTTGTGGGTGCAACACAAGCCACTGAGCTTACAAAGGTGCGTGCAATAGTGCCTAACCACTTTCTGTTAGTTCCGGGAGTAGGTGCACAAGGAGGTTCGCTACAAGAAGTATTTAAATATGGTGCAAATAGTCAGTGCGGGCTACTTGTAAATTCATCTCGTGGTATTATCTACGCATCCCTTGAGGAAGACTTTGCAGAGCGTGCTGCTCAAGAGGCTCAGAAGTTACAGAGCGAAATGGAAGAACTGCTAATCAAAGGTTTATAGTCCAATAAATAAACTAATTTAATAATATACAACAACCAACTTTACCCTAAACCAAAGAAATGGATATTACTAAGATGCCACTATGTGGCGCAACTCGTAAAGAACACGACCTATTAGGCGACAAAGAGATTCCAGTGGAGTACTACTTCGGTATTCAAACTATGAGAGCTATGGAGAACTTCAATATATCGAGAGTTCGACTACACTTTTTTCCTGCCTTAATCGAAGGACTTGCAATGGTCAAAGAGGCAGCAGCAAATGCTAACCGTGACCTCGGATTATTAGACGCAGAGAAAGCTGATGCTATTATTCAAGCCTGCAAAGAGATACGAGCAGGTAAACTACGTGAACACTTTATAGTGGATATGGTGCAGGGTGGTGCAGGGACCTCTACTAATATGAACATTAATGAGGTGGTTGCAAATCGTGCACTAGAGATTCTAGGTTATAGTAAAGGTCATTACAAGGTGATTCACCCTAATAATGACGTAAATATGAGCCAATCTACCAATGATGCCTACCCGACCTCAGTGAAACTTGCTATTCTTCTCTCTACACAGAGATTAATGGATGGTGTAAGAGAACTTGTAGGTTCGCTTAGGGCTAAGGGAGTAGAATTTACAAATATCATTAAGATGGGGCGTACTCAGCTTCAAGATGCTGTACCTATGACACTAGGTCAGGAGTTCGAGGCATACGCTGCAAACCTTGAGGAGGAGATAGAGAGATTGACCTCGAACTCGAAACTATTTCACGAGGTAAATATGGGTGCTACTGCTATTGGTACGGGTATAAACTCGGATCCAGATTACACTCCGATATGTGTGAAGTATCTTGAGGATATATCGGGTTACCCTGTGCGTGCGGCGGAGAATATGATTGAGGCAACAAATGACACAGGTGCATTTGTGATTTACTCCTCTGCTGTAAAGCGACTAGCTGTTAAGCTCTCGAAATTATGTAATGACCTACGTCTATTATCTAGTGGTCCTAGGTGTGGACTCGGAGAGATTAACCTTCCGCCTATGCAACCCGGTTCTACAATTATGCCGGGCAAGGTGAATCCAGTAATCCCTGAGGTTGTTAACCAAGTTGCATATAAGGTATTTGGTAACGACCTAACAGTTACATTTGCTGCCGAGGCAGGACAATTAGAGCTAAATGTTATGGAGCCAATTATCGTTCACTCGCTCTTTGAGAGTATAGAGATGCTGTGTAATGCTATGCACACCCTAAAGGAGAGGTGTATTGATGGCATTACTGCTAACGAGGAACACCTACGTCAGATGGTATATAATAGCATTGGATTGGTTACAGCTTTAAACCCATACCTTGGCTACGATATATCTACGGAGCTAGCAGCAACAGCTCTTGCCACTGGACGTGGTGTATATGAGCTAGTGCTAGAGAAGGGCTATATGAATAAGGAGGAACTTGACGATGTACTAAAACCTGAGAATATGGTTAAGCCTCGTAAATTTAATAAGTCGTAGGTTTTCGGATATAAAACCTTACACAGTGTAAAAGAAGTTGCCTGCTATCTTGATTTGATAACAGGCAACTTCTTTTATGATTATGAATATATGCTGAACGAGATCATAGCAAAACTTATGTTTTGCTCCGCTATTGTGAGCGTTGATAGGTGGATGAGCTATGAAAGGAGCATATCTTAAGTATGTGACTGAAGAGTCATTTGAGTTATCTTTAAAATATCGCCGCCTTGCAACGGTCTCTGAACTCTATAATATCAAC
>CAYJLU010000081.1:0-7698 GCA_964371395.1 uncultured Rikenellaceae bacterium
AATGACTCTTCAGTCACATACTTAGGTATGCTCCATTCAGAGCCATCTTCAAAATCTCATCCACCTATCAACGCTCTCAATAGAGGAGTAAAACATAAGTTCTGCAATGGTCTATTGCGGTAAGTGCAGTTATACTAATATAATAAAAGAGGATGTCTCGAATTCAATCGAAACATCCTCTTTTGTGTACGAGTGGGTATAAAAATGTTTTTTAGACACGCTCATTTAGTTTTATATAACTCTTTGCTTATTATCCCCCCACTGTTATGATATACCTTTTTTCTTTTAATTAGAGGTGAGTTGTAGGTTATCTTGACCTCTCAATTTCCTTAAGATTGTCTAGTTTCTTTTTCTCTAGGAAGTCGTAAATTCCGCCAATGTGCTCAATTACCCTACCTTGAGAAAATTCATATACTTTGCTGATGAGTCCACTGAGGAAGTCACGATCGTGAGATACAAGTATAATTGTGCCGCTGAATTCCCTTAGAGCTTCCTTTAATATTGCCTTACTCTTAAGGTCGAGGTGATTCGTAGGTTCGTCAAGGATAAGAAGATTTACAGGCTCAAGCAGTAGTTTGATCATTGCCAGACGTGTGCGTTCACCGCCCGACAGCACCTTTACAGGTTTGTCCATATCGTCTCTTCCGAACATAAATCCACCTAGAATATCACGAATTTTTGTGCGTATATCTCCCACTGCAACATCATCTACGGTTTGAAAGACTGTGGCAGTCTCATCGAGCAGCGATGCTTCATTCTGAGCGAAGTATCCTATCTTTAGGTTGTGTCCAAGTTGTAGCGAACCCTCGAAGTCAATCTCAGACATAATAGCCTTAACCATTGTGGATTTACCCTCTCCATTTCGTCCCACAAATGCAACTTTGTCGCCCCTTTCAATAGTCATCGACGCACCCCTAAATACACTCAACTCTCCATAACTCTTTGAAACCTCATCGGCAATTACAGGATATGATCCCGAGTTTGGTGCTGGAGGGAATGACATTCTCAGTGCGCTACGATCTTCCTCGTCTACTTCTATTATTTCAAGCTTTTCGAGCATACGAACTCTTGATTGCACTTGATTGGTCTTGGAGTATGTTCCCTTGAATCTCTCGATAAACTCTCTGTTTTCGGCGATCATCTTTTGTTGATTTTCAAAGGCTGCCACCTGTTGAACTCTACGCTCTTCACGCAGCTCTAGATACTTGGAGTAGTTGACTTTATAGTCATAGATTCGCCCCATTGTAAGCTCTATTGTACGAGTGGTGATGTTATCTACAAATGCTCTATCGTGCGAGATGAGCATTACAGAGTTTGAGTGGTTGATAATAAAGCTCTCAAGCCACTCTATACTCTCAATATCTAGGTGGTTTGTAGGCTCATCAAGAAGTAGAAGCGTAGGTTTTTGGAGTAGGAGCTTAACTAGCTCTATTCTCATTCTCCAGCCACCCGAAAATTCCGTTGTTTGTCTGTGGAAATCCTCACGTTTAAACCCTATACCAAGGAGTGCTCTCTCAACATCTTCGTGATAGTTAGTAAGATCTATATCGTAGAATTTTTCACTCAGAGAGGTAACCTTCTCGATTAGTTTAAGGTACTGGTCACTCTCATAGTCCGTTCTCACGGTAAGTTGATGGTTAAGTTCCTCAATCTCTCGTTGTGCCTCGAATAGGTGTTCAAATGCACGGCTAGCCTCCTCCACAACAGTGCGCCCACTCTCCATAACGAGGTGTTGAGGTAGGTATCCTATCTTACCACCATCTGTTGCAGATACCCTTCCACGTGTAGGGCTTTGTACGCCTGCCATAATCTTGAGCAGTGTGGATTTTCCCGCCCCGTTCTTACCCATCAGTGCAATTCTATCCTTATCGTTCACAACAAAGGATATATCCTTAAAGAGGCTTGACCCTCCAAACTCTACCGTTAGCCCGTCTACTGCAACCATTCTCTATGTATTATCTGCTGTTTTATTATTCTTCTTTAATCTGCCTCCAAACTTTTGTTCCGCTACACCTCAAAGTTATAGTGACTCAAAATATCTTATATATGATTCATTGAGACACCTTAGTCCGCCACCAGTAGGGTAGTTGCCAGAGAAGTACCAGTCGCCTGAGTTATTAGGACAGATCTCCCTTATCGCCTCGTTAGTTTGGAATATTAGCTCTACCTCGCACTTAACCTCACTAGGGGTAACAAGTCGAGCAATTTCTGCCGAAATTTGTTCGTCAGTGTATGGTGCATATAGTTCCTTGACGTAGTTTGTCATCTCCTCTCCTCGCATATTACGCTGTGCAATACACTTCTCATAGACACTCCCTAACATCTCCTTTGAGCTTAGTGAGGCAATCGCCTTAAATGCGATAAGTTCTGCAATGTTAGCCATATCAATACCATAGAAGTCTGGGTAGCGAATCTGTGGTGCAGAGCTGATAATTACCAATTTCTTAGGGTTTAGCCTTGAGAGTATTGTGATAATGCTATTTCTAAGTGTTGTACCCCTTACGATACTATCGTCAATAATTGCGAGATTATCCTCGAAAGGAACTATTGAGCCATAAGTAATATCATATACGTGGTTTGCAAGTTCATTACGCTCACCACTCTCGGAGATAAATGTACGAAGTTTAATATCTTTAATGGCCACCTTTTCAAAGCGTACACTCTGAGAGGTAATTGCCTCGATGCTCTGTTTCGTAATTTCGGGAAGTGCAAGAATAGCCTCGTACTTTTCTTTCGAGAGTTGCTCCTTTACTCGTTCATTGAGTCCTAGAAATGCAGTTTCGGCAGTATTTGGTATAAATGAAAAGACGGTATTTGTGATATCTCCATCTATTGCCTTTAGTACCGCAGGTACCACTTTTCGTCCTAATTCCTTTCGCTCACGGTATATATCCGCATCATTGCCTCTGGAGAAATATATTCGCTCGAAAGAGCAAGGCGTTGATTTCTTGCACTCTGCAATCTGTGTTAGTTTTATTGATCCGTCACGTTTAAGGATAATAGCCTCGCCCGGGTTAAGTTCGGTGATGGATTCTTTTGGAATATCCATCACGGTTTGTATAGCAGGGCGTTCCGAGGCAATAACAACTATCTCATCGTCACAGTAGTAGAAAGCCGAGCGTATTGCCCACCTATCTCGAACAGCAAACATCTCGCCATCTCCTGTCATACCACATATTACGTATCCTCCGTCCCACAGCGGCATAGTGTCACGTAGAACTGCTTCGGTGTTGGAGTCGTGCTTGTCTATATAGTATCCTAGTTGTTCGAGTAGTATTGTTGTATCGGAGGTTCGACGAGGGTGTTGTCCTTGTTCTTTGAGGTGTTCAAAGATCTCATCGACATTTGTTAGGTTAAAGTTACCACAAAGAGCAAAGGTATTCTTTCGATAGTTATTGCGTCTAAGGTGTGGGTGTACGTATGTTACCCCCGAGCGTCCAGTGGTACTATATCTGAGGTGTCCCATATAACATTCGCCGATAAATGGATCTAAGTTACCCTCTTTAGGGAGTCTTTGCATCTGCTGTCCGATATTTTGGAAGAGTTCAGTGATTGCATTTTTCCCCTCACAGCGTTCTCTGTACATAAACTCTTCGCCCGGTTCTGCGCTAAGGTTAACACAAGCTACCCCTGCTCCCTCCTGACCACGATTGTGTTGTTTCTGCATAAGTAAGTAGAGCTTATTGAGTGCGTAGCTAGACGTGCCATATTTTTTTACATAGTAATCAATCGGTTTGCGTAGTTTGATTAGTGCTACGCCACACTCGTGCTTTAGTGTCTCCATTACTGCTGAGAAGTCTTAGTGTTATTAATGATTAAGAAATTTATCGCAAAGTTAATAAAATATATTAAAGACTGTTGTAAAATACATAGTTTTACTTAGTTTTTAAACGAACGATATTAGAAATATAATATCACCCTAAGGCAATACATATATAGGTTTGAGCGTTTCGATTATAGGATATTTATCATAAAATACTGGAGGGGATATTAAATAATATAATACTTTAATGAATTGTATCGAAAATTTTGGATTTTTTTTGCGTGAAAAGAACGCAAAATAGAATTTTTAACTATCTTTGTTCTGATAGACTTTTAAAGATTAGAAGGAAATTTAGATTAAGAATACATAATTTATACAAAATTAATAAAATGAAAAAGACACTTCTACTAATAGCCGCTGCGCTATGTTTTGGATTTGCCACAGCACAGGAAATTCCAAATGTTAAGGTTCAGGACAAAGATGGTAATGTATTAAATACTTCATCTCTTGTGGATGGTAAGACTCCATTTATCGTGTCGTTCTGGAATACAACTTGTAGTCCTTGTATTAAGGAACTTGATGCAATCTCTGAGATCTATCCAGATTGGTTAGATCAGGCTGATTTTAGGATGGTAATAGTCTCTATTGATGATAGTCGCTCTTCAGCAAGAGCACGTGCTATTGTTGATGGTAGAGGTTGGAGTGACTTTATAGCACTTTTTGACCAAAATCAAGACCTAAAGCGTGCACTTAATGTAGTGCTAACTCCACAAGTCTTTATCTTTGACAAGGATGGCAATCAAGTCTACGCACACACGGGTTATACACCGGGTAGTGAGGAAGAGCTATTAGACAAGATTTTAGAACTTCAGTAATCATCCACTCTATATTATTTTAGATAAGCCGTAATTTAAAGAAATGCAAAAAATCTATAAGAGCATACTACTTTGTGGAGCTACACTATTTAGTGTTGGTGTTGTTTCAGCAACTGAGCTTACAGCAACTAAAGCTTCAGCAGATAGCCCTGAGACTACCAAAGAAGATAAATGGAATTTAGGTCAATTAACTGGTAGTTTTGAGACCAACACAATCTTTTACACCGACGTTCAATCGGGTAGTGGTGATCCATTCTACGGGTCAAATAACTTTCTAAAGCTGAATTACACCAATGGTGCATTCTCTGCAGGTATTCAAATGGAGTACTACCCTAGGGTTCTTAGAGGTTATGAATCTCGCTTCGAGGGCATTGGAGTGCCAATGAAATTTGTATCGTATCAGCACAAGAACTTCTCGGTAACAATCGGAGACTACTACGAGCAGTTTGGTAGTGGACTACTATTTAGAGCTTGGGAGGATCGCCAACTAGGTTTTAATAACTCAATCGGAGGAGGTCGAATTACATTTAATACAGACAATAATTCAGTAACAGCTAAGGTTATTTATGGTTTTCCTCGTGACTACTTGCACTCAACTGGTGCGGGATACCCATTTATCGGTTCGCTATTTAATGATTACTCAACAACTCAGATACTAGGAGGTGATCTTTCTATCTCGCTTACCAAGCTACTATTTCCAAATAGTAACCACAATATCACCCTTGAGGGTAGTGGACTATATCGTATGATGCACGATATTCCGGGCAATTACCAGTATGCAGAGGGACTAGGCAAAAACCAATTCTCATACTCAGCTCGTCTTGCATACCAATTCAAGAACTTCTCGATCAAGGGAGAGTATGTAGGTAAAGGTGATGATTACTACGAGACAAAGGATTTCTTACAAACAACCAAGGGAGGTAATGCTCAACTAGTCGAGATGAACTACTCGCAGAGCGGTTTTACATTCTCTGGT
Organism: uncultured Rikenellaceae bacterium; assembly: GCA_964371395.1. Taxonomy (GTDB): domain Bacteria; phylum Bacteroidota; class Bacteroidia; order Bacteroidales; family Rikenellaceae; genus Mucinivorans. The sequence goes on from CAYJLU010000081.1 coordinate 5,615, forward strand.
GTCTTTAGAAGGCTCTTTAATATGCAAGAGTTGGCGTATTATCCATCAGATAATAGTAGTCCACTTGCGGGAAATACACTAAACTATGTTCCTGCTTTGGTACAAGCACAGACCTATCTGCTTACAACCATTAATCCATACATTCCATACGTTAATGGAGAGATCGGTGGTCAAATAGACCTATTCTATAACGTTAAGCGTGGAACTGCATTAGGCGGAAAGTATGGTATGAAGTTACACTTCAATGCCTCGAACTACTATTCACTAGGGGAGGCACTCTATAATGTTAATACAGATAAGTTATCGTATTTTGATTTTAATTTCAGTGTGGATAAAAAGTGGAATAGTAACCTAAAGACTAAGTTCCAGTACTCACACCAAGAGATGTCGCCAGACCACGGAGAGACTGATAAAATCAATGTTATGGACATATTTGTAGCAGATGTTACATATAAATTTAGCAGGACATTTTCGCTACGAGGTGAACTTCAATATCTCTTCTCTAAGCACATAGATGGTGATTGGGCTGCGGCACTTCTAGAGGCTAACTTTGCTCCAAAGTGGAGTATCTTTGCCTCTGATATGTACAACGTGGGTAGAACTAAGGATCATTACTATTCGATAGGTGTAAGCTATACGCAATCTAGTATGCGTCTAGCAGCAAGCTATGGCCATAATCGTGAGGGACAGATCTGCTCGGGTGGCGTATGTCGTATGCAACCAGAATACACCGGTGCAAATATTCAATTAACACTACTATTCTAAAGCAAGTAATAACCTTTAAAAAATATGAAAATGAAAAAAACATTCTTAACACTTCTTGCAGTTCTATCAACTGCATTACTGTTCTCTTGTGATAATGGCGGAGATGATCCAACACCAGTACCGGGAGAAGGTGATTTAGTTATCTCAGCTTCTGTGTCAAAGGCACCAACAGGCATAGAGGTGTACTTAATGGCAACTATGGGTGGCGTTGATATAACCTCTAGTACCTCGTTTGTCAATACTACGGATGGCGCAGAAAATGCACTACCTAGCTCAAGCTTTGTATCGGCAACCACTGGTGACTATACCTTTAAAGCTATATACCAAGGTGAGACATCTGTAAATGAAATTTCTGTGTCAATAGTAGATCCACTACCAGCATACGCTCGTACAGTAGCTCTATTTAGATATACAGGTACTTGGTGTGTATTCTGCCCTGGTATGAGTACTCCAGTTCATCAAATAGAGCAGCAATATCCGGGATCTTACCACGATATTGCAATCCACGTTGAACAAGAAGGAGGTACTAACCCAAGCCCAGATCAAAGAGCAGTAGCACTATATACACAAGCAGGATATTACTATGTTGAGAAACATAATATCAACAGCTTCCCATCACTAATTGTAAATGATGATCCTCTATTTGCAGTTAGTTCTAGAACTACTACTGCCATTATTAACGCATCGAAGGCGTCGGTTAACAACAATCCATATGCAGCAGGTATTAAGTTAAGTACTAGCAAATCAGGAAATTCTGTAAAAGTTGATGCTGAGGTAATGCCAGTGGTTGGTGGTAATTATAGACTACACGTAGCCCTACTCCTAGATGGTTTCAAATACGAACAGACAGGTGGATCAGAGGGTTATACACAAAGCAACGTGCTTTACCAATTCTTCCAAAGTGATGTAGCTGGTGAGGATTTAGGCGCACTAGAGATGGGAAAAGCCGTTACCAAATCATACACAGCTGATATTAGCAAGGCTATTGCAACTGCTGAGGCTAGTGGTGAGGATATCGGATATGAAATCGTAGCTTGGGTTAGCAGCATCGCTACTGATAGCAAATACTACTCGGTGAACAATCTGGCGGCTTGTCCACTAGGTGAATCAGTTGATTATCGTTTTGAAAACTTAGATTAAGTTTAAGTTTATCATATTTTTTAGAGAGCCTTAGCAGTTAATATACTGGACTAAGGCTCTCTGTTTTCTATATATATTATTCATTGCGTGTGATTTTATATTTGTTTACTCCATTTTATCACCATATGAGACCGTTGCAAGGCGGCGATATTTTAAAGATAACTCCAATGACTCTTCAG
>CAYJLU010000082.1:0-1319 GCA_964371395.1 uncultured Rikenellaceae bacterium
ACTCGCGACCCCAACCTTGGCAAGGTTGTGCTCTACCAACTGAGCTATTTCCGCAATTTGTTTTGCTAGGGGGTTAACCCCTTAAAGCGATGCAAATATAAGTACTTTTTTAGTTCTGTGCAAATTTTATGGCAAAAAAATTACAAAAAATTTTAACTTTATTTACAAGTATCAGATTGGCAGACTATTTGCAATTTGTCTTTTTATACTCAAAAATGATCATTTTTATGGATAAGATAAAATTAACTAAAGACAAAATAAGTAAAACAGAGAATAGCTTTAAAGCTACAATAGAGGGTACGGATCTTAGTATCGAGATTGATGGAGATCACATTAGAGCTAAACCACTAATGCTAATTGCACTTGGAGGATGTACTGCACTAGATGTTATTTCACTGATAAAGAAGATGCGCATAGAGATTGAGGGAATGACCATCGACGTTGATGGCGAGATGAGTCTACAACGCCCCTATCTCTACACTCAGTTTAAGGTAGTCTACAACTTTATAATAGATGGTATTCCAACTATTGAGACAAAACGAAAACTTCTAAAAATTATCGAGATGAGTCAAGAACAATACTGTGGTATGAGTGCAATGGTACGAAAAATCGCACCTCTGAGTTACTACGCAACTATCAATGGACACAGTATCGAGAGTTGTGCTTGCAAATTATAGAGCCTTACACCCTATAACTACATTGTTAGATCCAACCGCTCTAGTAGCTTGACTACTTTAGGATTTTTGGAGGTAAGGTGTTCAATTTTTTGCTGCTGAGTTATAGGCCTATCAATCTGAACTTCCTCTCGTACCTGAACCTCAAGTGGTAGACGATAGTTAAACAGAGTAAGCATATCGCCCTCTATATCAATCTTTGAGTTAACTATCTCATCATACATCATCTCATTGGGTACAAACACCAAGATTCTATCATCGAAGATTTGTGCCGTTGAGAGAACCATTGCGGTGCGAGGTTTCTGTTTTGAATTCCATAGCTCTATTAACTCGCCAAACCTCTCACGAAGTATTACAACTCCCTGACTTGCACTAAGTGTAGATTGCTGTGGTATCTCAACGATAGTTTGAGAAGTAATGTTCTGTTGAGTCGTAGGCGAGGATATAGAAAAACCTAACATAGAGCCTCCACTCTGTTGTGTTACTGAGGTGTGCTCCTGAAGAGCGGGTGGTGGCACTTGGACGGCTTGTTGAGGTTGTTCGTTAGTAGGTTGAGTGTGTATGGCGACAGGCTCTGCCTTGGGTTCCACTTTTGGCTCTGCCTTGGGTTCGATTTTTGGCTCTGCCTTGGGTTCCACTTTTGGC
>CAYJLU010000082.1:1419-7676 GCA_964371395.1 uncultured Rikenellaceae bacterium
TTTTGGCTCTGCCTTGGGTTCGATTTTTGGCTCTGCCTTGGGTTCCACTTTTGGCTCTGCCTTGGGTTCTGCACTTTGTACAGATTCTTGCAAGCCACTTACTTTGGGTAGCGTTGGAGTAACAATAGTTGGCGTACTACCTCCAAGTGCTACGTTAAGCCCCGAGAGTTTCATAATTGCTAGCTCGACGTGTAGTCTGCGGGATGTTGCCGATCTATACATTGCATCAGCACTCGATATTAGATTGATTGCCGAGAATAGAAATTCTAGTTCAATAGAGGCTGCCTGTGCAATATATCGCTGGGCGATTGAACCGCTTAGTTCAAGTAGTGGTGCAGTCTGCGGATTCTTAGCAACTAACAAGTTGCGTAGATGCTCTGCGAGTCCTCCCAAAAAGTGCTGTCCATCAAAACCCTTTGAGAGTATCGTATCATAGAGCATAAGTAGTGAGCCATAATCTCCGCTTCGTGACATCTCTATTGCCGAGAAATATGTATTGTAGTCCAACGCTCCGACACACTCGGCTACCTGCTCAAACTTTAACGCATTACCGCAAAATGCTACTACTCTATCAAAGGTAGAGAGCGCATCTCGCATACCACCATCTGCTCGCTGTGCAATGATATAGAGTGAGTCATCATCATAGGTTACACTCTCCTTTGAGGCAATATATTGCAAATAATCTACTATATCTTCGAGCCGTATACGGTTGAAGTCATATATCTGGCATCTGGAGAGAATTGTCGGGAGTATCTTATGTTTTTCAGTGGTTGCTAGCACAAAAATAGCGTGAGCAGGTGGCTCCTCCAGCGTCTTTAGAAAGGCATTAAATGCGGCTGTCGATAGCATATGAACCTCATCTATAATATAGACGCTGTACTTGCCGATTTGAGGCACTATTCTCACCTTATCATTGAGTGCTCTAATATCATCGACGCTATTATTACTAGCTGCGTCCATTTCGTGGATATTAAAGCTCCTATCGGCAGCAAATGCCACACACGATTCGCACTGTCCACACGCCTCGTGGTCAGCAGTAGGGTTAAGGCAGTTAATAGCTCGTGCAAAGATTCTAGCACAGGTAGTCTTACCCACGCCACGTGGACCCGTAAATAGATATGCGTGCGCCATCTGTTGCTTTGCAATTGCACCAAGTAACGTCTCGGTGATGTGCCTTTGCCCCACCACCGAACGAAACGTTTGCGGACGATACTTTCGTGCCGATACTATAAATTCACTGCTCATATTACCTACCGTTAAAAAAGCACTTAAAATTATTATTGTCTCTCAACCGAGATAGTGATCACCTCGCCATCTATCTCTACTTCAGTTGACTGTGGTTCTGATACCACCTCAACAGATACTGCTAGAGTCTGTGATGCAATATACTCAGCGAAACTCTCAATAGCAGCCGAGATAACCTCACTACAACCAACTCGTAGAGTAATCCTATCTGTAACCTCAAAACCACTCTCCTTCCTTAAGTTCTGAACACGGTTAACTACCTCACGAGCTATACCCTCAGATCTAAGTTCTTCGGTGATGGTCACATCTAATGCTATGGTAAGTGAACCTTCGCTTGCAACTAACCATCCCGGCATATCTTCAGATGTAATCTCTACATCCTCACGCTCGATGATAACCTCGCCACCTCCTACTGTAAGAGGGAAACTACCACTGGTCTCAAACTCAGAGATCTGCTCTTGGGTCATCTGGCTAATAACTGCCGCTATCTCCTTCATAAGCTTACCGTGCTTCTTACCCAAGACTGGGAATAGTGGTTTGATGCGCTTGGTGATAATACCTGCTGTCTGCTCGATATACTCTACCTCCTTAACATTAACCTCGCCCTTTACTAGCTCCTCTACTGCTTCGAGTTGTAGGCGAAGTGCAGGGTCAAGCACAGGGATTATCATCTTAGATAGCGGTTGGCGCACCTTGATAGAGACCTTTCTACGAAGTGCAAGCACCATAGATGTTGCACGCTGTGAAAGTGACATCTGAGCCTCAAGCTCTCTGTCGATTAGTTCAACATTTGCCACAGGGAACTGTGTAAGGTGGATAGATTCGCTCGAACCTAGATCACCAAAGATTTGCTCTGTGATAAATGGAGCGATAGGTGCTGCAAGTTGAGCAACTACCCTTAGACACTCCTCTAGAGTTTGGTAAGCTGCAATCTTATCTCTTGTCATCTCACCACCCCAGAATCTCTTTCGATTTAGGCGTACATACCAGTTCGATAGATTCTCACCCACAAACTCCGAAATCTCACGAGCCGCTGGTGTTGGGTCATAACCCTCATACGAGGCAGTCACCTTCTCCACAAGTGTATTGAGTAGAGAGATAATCCATCGGTCGATCTCTGGACGCTCTGCCACTGGCACTACTTCCTCTTCTCCTGTATAACCATCTACATTTGCATACAGAGCGAAGAATGAGTATGTATTATAGAGAGTTCCGAAGAATTTTCTACGAACTTCATCTACTCCATCAGCATCATACTTTAGGTTATCCCAAGGCTGAGAGTTACTAATCATATACCAACGAACTGCATCCGCACCATAGGTACTTAACGCATCGAACGGATCAACACCATTACCTAGTCGTTTACTCATCTTATTACCATTCTTATCCAGAACGATACCATTAGAGATAATATTCTTGAACGCTACGCTATCGAATAGCATTACAGATAGTGCGTGGAGTGTAAAGAACCATCCACGTGTTTGGTCAACCCCCTCGGCGATAAAGTCAGCAGGGAAGTTTGGCACTGTATCAGAGCCACCCATAAAGTGTTGCTGTGCATAAGGCATCGCACCACTATCAAACCAAACGTCAATAAGGTCGCTCTCACGGTGCATAGGCTTACCACTTGGAGATAGTAGAACCACATCATCAACGTATGGACGGTGTAGATCATTGATCTCAAAGTCTGGAGTTAGTAGCCCCGCCTCCTTAGCCTTTGCAATCTCAGCGTTTAACTGCTCACGATTACGGATACAGATCATCTCCTCTCTATCCTCGGTTGCCCATATCGGAAGTGGAGTACCCCAATATCTACTACGAGATAGGTTCCAATCCACAAGGTTCTCCAACCACTTTCCAAAGCGACCGCTACCAGTAGAGGCTGGTCTCCAATTAATCGTATTGTTAAGCTCAATTAGGCGATCCTTAACCGCCGTGGTACGAATAAACCACGAATCAAGCGGATAGTAAAGCACTGGCTTGTCAGTTCTCCAACAGTGTGGGTAGCTGTGGGTATGCTTCTCGATCTTGAAGGCAAGCCCACGAGACTTTAACCACATACATATCTCAACATCGAGCGTCTCATCGCCCTCAGCCTTAGTGGTATCGTAGGCATTCTTCACGAACTTACCTGCCCACTCTACGTAATCTTCTGTCACATAGTCAGAGACGTACTGCGGATCTAGATCACTAACGGCAAAGAACTTACCACTTCTATCTACCATCGGTTGCTCCTTGCCCGAGAGGTCAGTGAGTAGTAGTGGAGCGATACCACTCTGCTTGGCTACTCTATCGTCATCAGCACCAAATGTAGGAGCAATATGCACAATACCTGTTCCATCTTCGGTGGTCACAAACTCACCACATATCACCCTAAAGGCATCCTTGTGTTCACTTGTTACTGGTTTAATCCACGGTAGTAGCTGCTCATAGCGCATACCCTCGAGGTCTCTACCCTTAAGAGTTTCAACTACTGTGTACTCATTCTTACCCATCACCTTCTCAAGAAGTGGTTGAGCTAGGATTACTACTACCTCCTCCTTAGTATATGGATTTAGAGTCTTAACCCTTACGTAGTCAATACCCGCTCCAACTGCTAGTGCAGTGTTGCTAGGGAGTGTCCACGGAGTAGTAGTCCACGCTAGGAAGTAAGCATCTTCGTCCACTACCTTGAACTGCGCAATACAGGTTGTATCCTTAGTATCACGGTAGCAACCCGGTTGGTTCAGCTCGTGGTTCGATAGACCTGTACCCGCCGCTGGCGAATATGGTTGAATTGTATAACCCTTGTATAATAATCCCTTATCATATAACTCGCCGAGCATCCACCATAGGGTCTCGATATAGTCATTCTCATAGGTTACGTACGGGTTATCCATATCTACCCAGTAGCCCATCTTCTCGGTTAAGTCTCTCCACTGCTCAGTGTACTTCATAACCTCTTGGCGACACTCTGCATTATACTCCTCGATAGAGATTTTGGTTCCGATATCCTCTTTAGTGATACCTAGCTTCTTCTCTACACCTAGCTCTACTGGTAGTCCGTGAGTATCCCAACCCGCCTTACGTTCCACTCTAAAGCCTTGTTGAGTCTTATAGCGACAGAACAAGTCCTTTATCGTACGAGCCATTACGTGATGTATACCCGGAGTACCATTTGCAGAGGGTGGTCCCTCAAAGAATACAAACGATTCTGCACCCTCACGCTCCTCAATCGAGCGTCTAAATGTCTCATCATTTTGCCATTTCTCTAGTACCTCTTGTGCTATCGTTGGAAGCGATAGCGAAGAATATTGCTTAAATTTCATCTCTTTTGTTTGAAAAATATATTATTACTTATAAAAATTTCTATCCAATCTCTTTGCTCCACCAAGCAATGCTATGATAAATCCCCAACCGTAGCCACTAAGTTGAATCACGGATGATACTACCGAAAGTATCCCTATCTCAATACCACGATTCTTTATCGAGCTATCTATTACTATTGCAATTGACCATAAGGCAAGAGGCACAATCACATAGTAACAAAGACTCACTGTGAGTAACGCAAATAATAAGTACAGTAAAAAGGCTGATGGCATTAAGTGTACCAACTTTAGAGTTCCTCTATGCTTTTTACTCAATACTACTCTCGCACCACCAGATGCACGCACCTGACGGAAGAACTTCCTAAAGTCTACCCTACGTTTATGGTAGACCCAAGCATCGGGTACTAATACACACCTTGCTCCTGCTTCAAAGAGCCTTATACTAAGGTCAATATCCTCTCCGAAGCGCATATCGGAAGAAAATCCGCCGACTCTATCGAAAAATTCACGCTTAACGCCCATATTAAAACTACGTGGGTGAAACTTCTCTAGACTTTTGCCAGCTCCTCTAATCCCCCCCGTGGTAAATAACGAAGTCATAGAGTAGTTAATCGCCTTTTGAATAGGTGTAAAGTCGTCGCTTGCTCTATCTGCTCCACCAAAGGCATCAATATCTCCACTTGTGGCACTATCCACCGCTGATAACCATCCTTCGGGTAATACAGTGTCAGAGTCTAAGAATATTAACCACTCTCCACTACTATGCCCCACTCCAAAGTTACGAGCCGAGGCAGGTCCCCCATTCTCTTTAGTTAGGTATTGAATTGGTAATCTATCGATGTATGACTCTACTATATCTCTGCTAGTGATTGTAGAGCCATCCTCAACGATAATAATTTCAAAGTTGGGGTTTGTTACAAAATCTTGCATAAAGTTTTGTTTAACAAAACTTTGCAACAACTCAGAGATCTCTTCTGGGCGATTATATAGTGGTATTACAATAGAAAAGCGCATAAAATTTATATATTTGCAACTCACAAAGATACAAAAAAAATGGCAAAGAGTAAAACTTACACCCGTGAACTTTTACCAGAAGAGCGAGTACGTCAGTGGTTCATAGGTGTACTTCGTGATGCTGGAGTCGAGTCATACCGAATCTCGACTGAGTATCCAGTTAAGGTCTCGGGGCGTGTTCTTAGGGTTGATATTGCTATTTTTGAGCGTGGTGGGTTGAATGTAACTACTATTGTGGAGTGTAAGGCAGATAGTGTACAAATTTCTACAAAGACTATCACTCAGGCAGCAATTTACAACACAAAGTTAAATGCAGATTATATAATAGTTACCAATGGAGTCAGCACGTATATTTATGATACGAGGCGTGGAGTTTTTCTAGATCAGTTACCAGAGGATATATAGGTTCTTTGGGCGGTATTAGAGTATTGGGATTGGGATAGGCAATAAAAAAGGGAAAAAGGAAGAGCAAAAAATTGCGTCTATCTCTTTTTCCCTATAAGATTTCCGTTTGAAGGCTGTTTGTGTCTCTCTCTCATCATCCTCTCTCTTTCCCTCTCTCTCATCATCCTCTCTTTCCCTCTCTCTCATCATCCTCTCTCTCCCCCTCTCTCACTTCATCTCCCCCCCCGGTAGTGTGATCTCGACAGGATTCGAACCTGTGGCCGACAGATTAGAAATCTGTTGCTC
>CAYJLU010000083.1:0-7563 GCA_964371395.1 uncultured Rikenellaceae bacterium
CACGCCCCATAAGCACATAGGGCACTAGATCCTATGTATAAGTATAAAAAAAGAGAGGCTAAGTTTTCGCTTAACCTCTCTTTTGGTGCGGATGAAGGGACTCGAACCCCCACGCCTCTCAGCACTAGATCCTAAGTCTAGCGTGGCTACCAATTACACCACATCCGCATTGTTTTGTTGTCTTAGGAGTTGCAAATATAGAGCACTTTTTTGATATCTCCAAATTTTTTTAGTAAAAAAATCAAAAAAATTACCTTTTAGATTGGAGGGTAACGCTAACTTTCTCAATATCACCACCAAGTGGAGGTGCTACCTTCGCCAAAGTTATCTCCATACTCTCTATCATAGGAAATTCGTCGAAAACTCTACTCAAAATTCTTGAGGCTACGTTCTCAATAGTTGCCGAGGCTAGGCTCATCTCTGAGGCAACAATATTGTAAACATCTAGATAACTTACTGCTGTGGTTACATCATCGGTGATGATTGTTTGACTACCGTTATATGTGTAACTGAGATCTACGGTGAATCTGCCACCTACTCGCTGCTCAGTGTCATAGCAGCCGTGTGAGGCGTAGAATCGCATTGTGTTTAATTTTACAAGTATATTCATTGAATTGTGTAATTATATAGGGCAAATATAGAAAAAATAGCTAACTTTGTCTTTAATATTAAAAAATAATGTATCTTAGATAAATATTTAGGATAGAAAGTACTATAAATTTTAGAGATGGAAAGCACAACAAACGAAAGATTAAACTTTATTGAAGAGATTATCGAGAATTCGCTCGCAACGGGTGAAAAACGAGTACATACAAGATTCCCGCCTGAGCCTAACGGTTATTTACATATAGGTCACGCCAAGAGCATATGTCTTAACTTTGGGCTTGCAAAAAAGTATGCAGGGAAGTGTAATCTCCGCTTTGACGATACTAATCCAGTGAAGGAGGATGTTGAGTATGTAGACTCTATCAAGCAAGATATTAATTGGTTGGGATTTCAGTGGGATGGGGAGTATTTTGCCTCGGACTACTTCGAACAACTCTATGACTGGGCAGTGGAGCTAATCAAGAAGGGTAAAGCCTATGTTGACGACCAGACACAGGAGGAGATCCGCACAGGTCGTGGTACTGTTCAAAAGGCAGGTACTAATTCACCATTCCGTGACCGCTCGGTTGAGGAGAATCTAGATCTATTTTCGAGAATGAGAGCTGGTGAGTTTCCTGACGGAGCAAGAGTATTACGTGCAAAGATAGATATGGCTCACCCTAATATGTTAATGCGTGATCCATTGATGTACCGCATTATACATACAGAACACCACCGTACAGGCAATAAGTGGTGCATCTACCCTATGTATGATTATGCGCACGGTCAGAGCGATTCATTGGAGAGGATTACCCATTCGGTTTGTACGCTAGAGTTTGATGTTCACCGTCCACTATATGATTGGTTTATCGAGGAGCTTGCAATCTACCCATCGCATCAATATGAGTTTGCTCGCCTAAATATCAACTATACGGTTATGAGTAAGCGTAAGTTGTTACAACTTGTTAAGGAGAACTATGTTGAGGGTTGGGATGATCCACGTATGCCTACTATCTGTGGTCTACGCTCAAGAGGATATACTCCTGAATCTATCCGAATGTTCGCCGAGAAGGTCGGTGTAGCAAAGCGTGATAATGTCATTGACCTAGGGCTTCTGGAGTGGTGTCTAAGGGAGGATTTGAATAAGATTGCACAGCGCAGAATGGCAGTTCTTGACCCTATAAAGGTTACTATTACTAATTATGAGGGTGATGGTGAGGTTATAGAGTGTATTAACAATCCAGAGGATCAGAGTGCTGGAACTCGTCAGGTTAAGTTCGGAAGAGAGGTCTACATCGAGCGTAATGACTTTATGGAGGAGCCTCCGAAGAAGTACTTTAGGCTAAAACCAGATGGTGAGGTTAGACTCCGTTATGGTTATATCATAAAGTGTAATGAGGTGATAAAGGATAGTGAGGGTAACGTAGTAGAGTTGCTTTGTACTTATGATCCTGAGTCTGCAAATGGTAGTAGTTCTGATGGTCGAAAGGTAAAGGGTATTATCCATTGGGTTAATGCGGCTGAGGCTAAGGAGTGTAAGGTTAAGTTATTCGATAGACTATTCAAGAGTGAAGATCCTGAGGCTAGCGGTAATTTCCTAGATGATTTAAATCCAGATTCATTACAGATTGTAAGTGCATATTGCGAGCCATCGTTAGTTGAGGCAGAGTGTGGAGAGCACTTCCAATTCGAGAGATTGGGTTACTTTGTGCGCACGGCCGAAGGCTTTAATAAGGCTGTCGGACTAAAGGATAGTTGGGCGAAGATTAATAAATAAAAAATATAAACTATACGAATGAAAAAACTATTTTTGATGCTCGTTGCGCTATTTGCAGTGCAGAGTGCAGCGGCACAATTTGAAAATCCTGTAAAGTGGAGTGCAAAGTTTGCAGGAGGTGAAATTCAGATTCAGGCAGTAACCGATGATGGTTGGCATATGTATGACCGAGGTCCATATGATGGAGGTCCAAATCCAACTACTATCAACTTTGAATTGCCAGAGGGTGTTACCCTAGATGGTGAACTTCAAGACCCTGACAAACCAGAGAAGAAGTACGACGATATCTTTATGATGGATATTGGATACTATGGCAGTGTGGCTAACTTCTCGCAGAATGTTGTCAATGCAACAGGAGCCGATGCCGAGGTAAAGATTGTAGCGGAGTGGCAGGCGTGTGATGATAGTAGCTGCCTACCGCCAGAGATCTTTGAGGTTACAGTGGTAGTACCTCCAACTCAAGGAGCGCAGTCGCAGACTCAAGCAGTAGACAAATTTAAAAATCCTGTAACTTGGAGTGCAGAGGCTGTTGACTCAGAGATAAGGATTCAAGCTGTGACCGCAGATGGGTGGCATATGTACGACTTAGGTCCATATGATGGAGGTCCAAATCCAACTACTATTAAGTTTGAACTACCAGCAGGGGTAACTTTAAAGGGTGAACTTCAGGATCCAGACAAACCAGAGAGAAAGTACGATGATATCTTTATGATGGATATTGGTTACTACGGCAGTGTGGCAAACTTCTCTCAGGAGATAGTAAATGCAACGGGTGCTGATGCGGAGGTTAAGGTTGTCACTGAGTGGCAGGTGTGTGATGATAGTAGCTGCCTACCGCCAGAAGAATTTTCAGTGACCCTTACTGTTAAACCAACCCAAGGTGTTGAGGTTGTTGATGTAGCGTCGATAGAGAGTTCAGATGTTAGCGGTAGAACAGATATGCCACAAAAGTCGCTTTGGGCGGTAATAATTGAGGCTATTCTATGGGGCTTTGTGGCACTAGTAACTCCGTGTGTATTCCCAATGGTACCTATGACCGTGAGCTTCTTTATTAAGGGTAGTGGTTCTAAGTCTAGAGGTAGATTTATGGCATCTATGTATGGACTATCTATCGTACTTCTATACACTTTACCAATAGCGATAATAATTGCAATTACATACTTTGGTGGTGGTGAGACTGTCACAGCAGATATATTCAACTGGATGGCAACACACTGGGTGCCTAATGTGCTATTCTTCCTAATCTTTATGGTCTTTGCAGCTTCGTTCTTTGGTGCATTTGAGATCACAATGCCATCGAGACTAGTAAATAAGACTGATGCAGCTGCAGATAAAGGTGGACTTGTTGGGGTGTTCTTTATGGCTATGACTCTTGTACTTGTATCATTTAGTTGTACAGGACCGATTGTTAGCTCTATTGTGGTGAAATCTACGCAAGGCGAGATATGGGAGCCAATCGTAACGATGTTGGCATTCTCAACGGCATTTGCCCTACCATTTACAATCTTTGCTCTATTCCCTTCACTACTTAAGAACTTACCAAAGTCGGGTGGATGGCTCAATTCAGTTAAAGTAGTACTAGGATTTATTGAGGTAGCTCTAGGATTGAAATTCCTATCAGTAGCCGATCAAACTTATCACTGGGGTCTATTGGATAGAGAGGTGTATTTAGCAATTTGGATTGTGGTATTTACCCTTCTCGGATTTTATCTTCTAGGAAAATTACGCTTTGCACACGACTCTGACTCTAAACATATATCTGTTAAGAGGCTATTTTTAGCAATTATCACATTCTCGTTTGTGATGTATATGATTCCGGGTATGTGGGGTGCGCCACTTAAGGCACTTAGCGGTTACTTACCACCACTATCAACTCAGGACTTTAACGTATCAAGCGGTTCGGGTATTCAATCACAAAGTTCGCTGGATATGGCATTGGTTAAGGGTGGTAAACCTAAGTACTCGGACTTCCTGCACCTTCCTCACGGACTAGAGGGCTTCTTTGACTACGAAGAGGGAGTGGAGTATGCAAAGGCAGTTGATAAACCTATATTTATTGACTTTACAGGTCACGGCTGTGTGAATTGTCGTGAGATGGAGGCAAATGTATGGAGCGATCCAACAATACTTCAAATACTCAGAGATGATTACGTAATCATTGCACTATATGTCGATGATAGGACGGAGCTTTCGGAGGATCAGTGGGTTATTGATTCAAACGGAAGGGTTCGTAAGACTATCGGTGCGGTAAATGCTGCGTGGCAGATCTCTGAATTCCAGATGAATGCGCAGCCTTACTACGTGATAATGGATCCAAGTACCAATGAGATACTTGTTACTCCACGTGCCTATGACCTCGATGTAGCTAATTTTGTTAAGTTCCTTGAGGAAGGAGTAAAGGCATACAATTCTAAGTAATATATATGATTTTTGTAAGAAAGCTGTAAAAATTCCTCTTTTACAGCTTTTTTTTTGCTACATTTGTACCGAAATGGATTGGTTGAGAATAATAAGAGGGACTATTGTTAAATTGCTAGTAGCACTATTTATCTGCTACTACGCATCCTCTGCGTTCTTTACTCACAGCCACTATATAGACGGAAAGTGCGTAACACACTCCCATCCATACTCATCTTCGTCACATACACACACGGCTCAAGTCCTCACTCTACTAGAGGTACTCAATGCAACGCCATTTCTTTTGATAGTAGTTGTCGTTGCACTTGCCCTACTATCAGAGAGTGCGTATAGTTATAGGCTTTTTAGTCCTAAAGCAGACAATGCACCACTCAGGATCTGCATAAATCTTAGGGGACCTCCCACCACTTCTATCTAATTTTACTTACTTGCCTCGCACCTCTCTTTACTATTATGTATTGAAGCCAATAGGTGAAACTCTGGGTAAAGTATAAATAGTGTTGTTGGCTCTAAAGTGTTGAGTACTAAGAATTTTATCTATGTACTTCAACCTAAAGAGCTTTATGCTATATTTGAAGTTTTTCTCAACTTCAAACACTCTTTAAAATCAGGAGCAAAAGCTGTGCTTTTGTACTGACTTTCGATGTATGAATTTAGAATAAAGAAGTCCTAAGAAAATATTATGAAATTTAATAAGAAAACCTATGCTCTATGGGCAGTAGTACTATGTGGTGTTATGTCATCATTTGCCACACAACCAGATAATTTACCAGATAACGAACCCGAAATAGATAATAGAACTACCCACAAAAATATCGAAATTGAGGAGGTTGTGGTAAGCAGTAACCGTAGCGCAATTAGTAAGCGAAAGGCTGCAACAATCGTAGGAGTAGCCACCCGCTCGCTATTTGAATCAACCTCGGCTAATACAGCCGCCGATGTGCTTAACTTCCAACCGGGATTGAGAGTAGAGACCTCTTGTGGTAACTGTGGGGCACCATCACTTAGAATTAATGGACTTGAGGGGCAGTATTCTCAAACACTGCTAGATAGTCGCCCTATATTTAGTTCGCTTGCAGGTGTCTATGGATTGGAACAACTGCCTGAGTCAATGATTGAGCGAGTAGAGGTTATTCGTGGAGGAGGCTCTGCACTATTTGGTAGTAGTGCCATAGCAGGTGTTGTTAATATAATCACCCGTGAACCAAAGGTATCAGGGGTACAACTCAGCAATAGCACAGGAATTTTCGAAGGTGGTGGAGCTGATATAAACACCTCGCTGAATGCCTCAGTGGTATCTAAGGATAGAAAGGCAGGGGTCTATATATTCTCAATGGTAAGAAATAGGGATTCCTATGATCGTAATGGAGATACATTCTCAGATATACCGATGCTAGAGTCAACAGTTCTTGGAGCTAGGGGCTTCTATCGCTTTTCAGACCTATCTCGAATTACGCTAGAGTATCACCATATGGATGAGTATCGTCGAGGAGGTGATATGGTAGATCGCCCACCACACGAAGCAAATATTGCTGAGGAACTTAAGCATAAAATTGATGGCGGAGGAATTAAATATGACCTCTTCAGCGAGGATCTAAACCACCACTTCAATGTTTATATCTCAGCGCAGAATATATATAGGGACAGTTATTTTGGTTCGGCACAGAACCTAGATGCTTATGGCGATACATTCGATGCTACGGTTGTGGGTGGTGCTCAATATACTCTGGATATGGATCGCTTCCTGTTTATGCCCTCTCAGTTTACAACAGGGATTGAGTACACCAATAACCACCTCAATGACCAAATGAAAGGCTATAACCGTAATATAGTTCAAACCACAGAGGCTTATGGTCTATACGCTCAGAATGAATGGAGAAACAATGATCTATCTATTCAGATTGGAGCACGCCTTGATAAACATAGCTTAATTCAATCAGTTATACTATCACCTAGGGCTTCTATTCGATACGTTCCGATAGAACCCCTAACATTTAGAGCAAGTTACTCAAGCGGATTCCGCTCACCACAGATCTACGATGAGGATCTTCACGTGGCGGCAGTAGGAGGCGAAATTTCGCTTATTGTACTAGACCCAAACCTCCGCCCTGAGTATTCAAATTCAGTGACCTTTTCCGCTGACTATCTTCAAAATTGGAGTGATATAACACTTAATTTAACTGCCGAGGGTTTCTATACCAAGTTAAATGATGTATTTGTGCTTAATCCTCTAGGATATGACCCCGTAGGTAATATGATATTTGAACGTACAAATGCCTCTGGTGCAACTATCACAGGGGTTAACCTTGAGGCGAGAATGAACTATCGCAATACTCTGCAATTCAATGGGGGATTTACACTCCAAAGCTCAGAGTATGATCAACCATATGCGTGGAGTGAGGATGCTGATCTTGCCCCTGTGCGTGAGATGCTCCGCTCGCCTAATGCGTATGGATACCTAGCCGTTACATATAATCCGACCTCGGCAATTACTATAAATGCTAATAGCATCTACACCGGTCCAATGCTTGTACCGCACTTTGCGGGTACAATTCCACAGGATGAGCTTGTTCGCACTACCTCGTTCTGGGAGGTAGGCTGTAAGGTTGCATATACATTTAATCTAGCAGGTGCAATGAAGCTAGAAGTTAATGGAGGGGTGAAGAATATTCTTAATCAATTCCAAAGCGACCTAGACTTTGGGGCGTTGAAGGATGCCTCATTTGTCTATGGACCCTCTACTCCTAGAACATTCTTTATAGGCGCAAAGTTTATGATTTAAG
>CAYJLU010000084.1:0-7413 GCA_964371395.1 uncultured Rikenellaceae bacterium
ATTGAGAGCGTTGATAGGTGGATGAGATTTTGAAGATGGCTCTAAGGGCTATGAATGGAGCATACCTAAGTATGTGACTGAAGAGTCATTAGAGTTATCTTTAAAATATCGCCGCCTTGCAACGGTCTCCTAGTTATAACCTTCGAGGCTTATACGTTCAGTAGATATAGACTGCTTAGTAGAGCTTGGAACTTGGAAGTTATATGTAAATTCGTAGCTCTGTTCCCCAATAAATTCATTGAACAAGATTACAAATGTTACATCCTCGCCCGGACTCTTCATAAACTCCTCTACATTGAAACTCACCGTCCCATACTGCGCAAAAACCATTGGATCTCCAAAGTCATTGTGCCTGAACTCAAGGTAGACCTTCTGATCTTCTGGATTTGGATTTACACTGCTCTGCACTAGGTTTACTGAGTGTGTACTAGTACCTCCATAGTAAAAACCAAAGTTAATGCTTACGTATCCACTTGAAAACCAAACATCATAGGGTTCAACAGGATCATTTCCAATCAATGCCTCATTCTCAGGAGTGAGTGTGACAATATTCTTGGTTAGAATGTTTCGTACGCCTAGTAAGTTAATGTCGTAATGGTTAGTGGCGACATTCTGGTTAATTACTTGATATTGTGCAAAAATTCGCTGTGTATTTGAGAGTGTACTCCCTGAGTAATTGTTTATTACCGTTAGGTAATTACCGCTATCGGTAATTATCTCAGTAGGAGCACCTTCAACAATATTTGGCGTAGCGCTACTTACCCAGAAACTCTCAACTTCATTGTCATTCTGACAAGCAAATAGTGTACTACACAGTACAACTGCAATGGTTCTTAATACATAGTTGTTAGGACGTTTTTTCATTGTTTATTATAAATTATTAGGGATGATTAGTTAGATCTTGCTCCCTTCTTCCTTGCCTCCTGTCTTTTGTTCATCTCCCCTTGAACCTTATTTCGCATTTTTCTTTCAGTCTGATACATCTTTATGACTTGTTGAGGTGAAAGAATTGTGCGGAATTTCTTGTAATACTCCTCTCTAACCTCAATAGCATCCTCCATTGAATCAAAGAACTTTTCAGCCATATCATCTATCTGACTATCGCTAAGTGTTGATGTATCTAACTTGCCGGGAAAGTCTTGTGAGTCACGAGTTTTGCGAAGCTCTTGGTTGTACTCAATATACATCTTCTTAAACTCGGTAGTAGTTGCAGCGTCTAGTGCTAGTTCTTTGGCTAGATGTTCGCTTTGACGCTCAACGATCTTTGCTGGGTCCATTTTCCCTTGTCTATCTCCTCTTTTTGTTTGATTGTCTTGTGCCGAAAGACCTAGTGTCATAAGTAGGCATAGTGATGCTAAAATTACTTTTTTCATTGTTTTTCTCTTTTTTAGTTTAAAAATTGGGTTAATAGTCTTCTGTTGAATCGTAGTTCAATGTTAAGGTATAGTCAAGGGTTTCTAAATCCTCATCGCTTATCTCGCTTAACATCTCCTCGAATGTAGCATTAGTATCATCATAAGGCACCGTCACACTTGGTTGTGACAAAATTAGTGCCAATGTTGCAGCCACAGCCGCAGCCGAAAGAGTAATAGCTAGTATAATATTTGGTTTTTTGGTGGTAGTAGCAGTGCTGAACCCTTCGTTCTTTGCTCGCTCAATACACCTAGAGGTTACATCCTCTAGTAAACCCTCAGGTAGGCTATATGGCATCTTTTTGCCAATACTATTTAAATCAAACTCTTTCATATCTATATTTCACTTAACATATATTCCTTTAACTTCTTCTCGGCGTAGTGGTAGTTGCTCTTATGTGCTCCAACCCGACCGCCTATAACCTCGGCTATCTGTTCATAGCTCATCTCATCATAGTACCTCAACGTAAAGACTAGTCTCTGTCGCTCTGGTAGTGATAAGATTGCTAGCTGGAATTTTGATTCCAAACTATTGTAATCAATACTACTATCATTAGCAAATAGACCTATCAACATTTCACTAAGTTCAAGGCTCTCTATGTGCTGTTTGCGAAAGCTGGCAAGACACTCATTGGTAGCTATCTTATACATCCAAGTCTTTAATGAGCTTTTTGATTTAAAACTATCTATATTTCGATAGATCTTTATCAGGCTCTCTTGAAGTATATCCTCGGCATCTTGGTGAGATACCACCAAACGTCTAATATGGTAGTATAATCCCTTGCCATAGCTATCGACAAGATATTTGAATCCCTCATCTCTTGTATTTTGGCTACTTAGTAGTGTTAATATTTTACTCTCCACGGCTGCTAATTTCGTTGTCTTTCAATAATAGATGTAAGGAATTGTGAAAAGTTAAATTACAGATAAGAAAAAAAATAATAGTAGCTACTGTTCAATAAAGAGTAATTTAGAGGTATCGAAGCCTCGTTGCTCTGCAACACTTAGTAGAGTATCAACAGTACTCTGCTGAAGTTCTGGCTCTCGACTCAAAATCCAAAGAAAATCATCACCACTGCTAATCAGTGCATAGTTATAGTCCTTGTCTAGAACCAAAATATTGTATGGAGCAAAGAAATTTAGGAAAAATGCAACCTCCAGCTCCCCTTTCGGAGGTTGCTGCTTTGCATTGCGAAACTGAGCCTTGCCCGTCGAGGTATTAACCCTTCCATTTGATTTCTGACCTGAGTTTACAACTCGGACCTTTCCGTCGCTACGCATACTATAATCAGCCGTTACGTGGCTAAGTCCTCGCTCAAAACGATTATCAAAGCGAGCAATCTCATACCATCGACCCATATATCTCTGAATATCAAAATTCTCTACCGCTAACTCATTAACGGTTACCTTTCGTGAACTACACCCAAGTAACCCACAGATAAATAACATTACCATAATTGTTCTCATTTTAAGATATTTTTAAATAGTTTTACTTTGAAGTTAAAGCAAGAATACAGCAAAGATTATGCCTCATAAATCTATATTTTTCCTATCTTTGTCGCCATTTAAAACTAATATCATATATCAATGAAGCAACTTATACTCAATACTATTGTTGCACTTAGCTTAATACTTGTCAGTTGCAATAGGGAACCTATCAATCCACCATTTAACCACGATAGTATTATTGGGAGTGTTTTCCAAAACTCTATAAATATAATAGAGTTTATATCCAAAGATTCACTGATTTGGGAGGTTACCACCTTTGCCGATACAACCAGAGTGTATAGGCTTTCGTACCAAATAATGGATAACGATATTCAATTCAAAGTAGCAGATACGATACGTACTGACTATGTAGATAGTTTTACGGGCAAGGCGGACTACATATTAGAATACTTTGAGGATAGAGTAATAGGTACATTCACTGACCTCTATACCATCGACGCTCACGGAGAAACTCACGGCTATACGAAATACTATCAAAACTTATATCCAATATCTATTTCATATTTAGATCTACACACTACGCTGAAAGTAAAATAATTGTTTTATTATAATAGTTAGGTTTTATCAAACTAATTTATTATATTTGTGGTAACAAAAGTATTGTACATACAGGACTAACAACCTAACTAAATATATTAAAATTATGGAAAAACAAAGAATCAGTCAGTGTATTAACGACAAAGTTAAATCACTACCAGTTATCAGTAAATTAGAGTGCATCTTTAAGTATCTTCGTACTGGACAGATATTTCGTGATCCAATCTCGTGGCTTTACCTACTATTTGCCCTAGGATTTATTGCCCTACCACTCTACTTTATCTACTCTACTTATCCTTTATTTGGATATTTATCTGCTATGGGCATTGTAGGTATTATACTTCTATACATTATCTTCTTAGCGGCAGGAACCGTAGGGGCGATATATTGGATTGATAAAAGCCCTGAGGTAGCAAATTCGACAACCTCGGAGTCAAAGTTCGTTGCAATCCCTATTGTTACTCACCTTATACGTTGTATTGGTGAATCAATAGGTATGTTACTTATTATTTTTGGTCCTCTGCTAGTGCTCATCGCCGTGATATTTATGGATGATAGAGGAATGGGGCAATTATTTAGCTTCTCGTACATAGATATTCTATATGCGCCAATAAGCGGTTTCCTATTAATACTGGCTACACGTGTTATAAGCGAGATGATCTCTGCACTTGCTGCTATTGCTAATAACACTTCAAAGGACTAACCCCTCACTTATAGAGTTTTAATGGTATTCCCAATAAAAACTCTATAACTGATCTTTATTGGAATTAGTACGAATAACACATATCATAAAAAAAGAATCAGTTAAGTAACTTAATGTTCACTTAACTGATTCTTTTTTGTGAGTGTTTGATAAAAACAATATCTGACTCTTATTAAATCATAAAAGTAGACCATAAAGGAGATTAAAAACTATGAATTCTCAACGCCAGCGAATAGTTTTTTGAAGATATCGAGCTGTTGGTCAAGAGTCAGATTGCTATTATCCATTACAAAGGCATCTTTGGCTTTGCGAAGTGGACTCTCCTCTCTGTTTTCATCTGCATAGTCACGCTCTTTGATATTACGTGCAACCTCGTGTAGTGGCACTACTCCACCCTGCTCCTTGTACCTTCGCATTGCCCTGATATCGACATCAGCAGTCATAAATATCTTTATATCGGCATCTGGAAATACCACTGTACCTATATCTCTACCATCCATAACTATACCTCCGCAATCCGCCAATTTGCGCTGCATTTCAACCAACTTCTCACGAACTTCGAGTAATTTTGACACTTTACTTACCGATTCATTAACCTCGATAGATCGTAAATCATCATCATCAACCTTCTCTCCATTTAAAAAAATCTCGCTTAGACCCAAAGAATCATTAAACTTGAACTCTATATTGAGTGAATCTAATCTATTGATTAATTCACTAGGGCTTAACTCCTGTCTCAAACTATAAAGTGTGATTGCACGGTACATTGCTCCGGTATCTATAAAGACATAGCCCAAGTATGATGCTATTAGTTTTGCAAAAGTGCTCTTACCACACGAAGAGTAGCCGTCAATGGCGATTATTTTTCCACTCATAACTTTATATTATGGCACTAAAGTGAGCCAGAATTAATAACTAATTTAATTAATCGATACACTACCGATAGCACAGCGTACGCACCTAGTAGAATAATAATACCTCCACTAATTTTATTTAAAATAAGCAGCTTACGCACCGTGAAATTCTTTCTGAATTTAGATACAACCCACGTGAGTATAAACCACCAAGCTGATGCACCTATCATTACCCCAGAAATTATGATCCACTTCTGTGCTGTATCAATATCAACACCAATACCCATAGCTGCAAATATTGCAACAAAGACAAAGAAGTATGCGGGGTTTGGTAGTGTTAGAAATAGTACTGATATGTAGTTTGCAATATGGTGTCCAGCATTGCTTCTTCGTTCGACAGTTGAGCCTCGTTTAGGTTTCTGTAAAAAAAGTGAAAGACCAAAAATTACGACCAATAAGCCTCCCAAAGCCTCCACCCACATCTCATACTTCGAGATAAAACCAGTAATCCAGCTCAGCGCAAATATTGCTAGGGTGGCAAATACTGTATCAGCAGTTGCTGCCCCCAAACCTGATATAAAACCTGAACTTCTTGCACCACTCAACGTACGCTGAATACATAGCACCCCAATAGGCCCTAATGGAATTGAGGCCAATAAACCCGCAACTATGCCATAGACTAGCATTAAAAAGTATCCAAAATATTCTTCTACCATAAAAATTCAAAATTTTTACAAAGGTAGTAATTTTATCGAAAATTTTAATTGATAATTAACAAAAAAATAACCACTTTTGTACTCTAAATACTAAATATCATAGCTTTCAATATGCAAAAATTATGCTCAAAACTACCTCCTGCTATACTCTGCCTATGTAGTGTAACGCTACTGTCGCTTCCGTGGTATGGTCTAGGAGGCTTTAGTGCGCTGCTAGGCTTTGTCCCACTACTTATACTACGTCAGAGATTAGTTATAGAACAAAAAAAGGGATTTCTTTGGTGGGTAGCACTTACAATAGCACTGTGGCATATTGTCACTTGCTTCTGGGTATCATACGCAACGATTCTAGCTGCTCCAGCAGTGCCACTTGTATGCACTGCTATGCTTTGGCCTGCCTTTGCAGCCTTCCACTACGTTGCAAAACTTTCTCGTAGCTCGCTTGCATACCTAACACTTATCACTGGATGGGTACTAGCTGAGTGGTACTTAGCGTATGGTGACTTTGGATTTGGGTGGCTAAACCTTGGGGCAGCGTGGGCAGATATGCCTCAATTTGTACAGTGGTATAGCATTACGGGTACGTATGGTGGTTCGCTGTGGGCATTAATTTGTAGCGTACTGGTCTATCTAACCATAGAAAAGAGAGTCTCGATCTTTATAACACTATGTGCAATAGTACTACCTATGGTGGTTTCTCTTTCATTATATTTTGGTACGGAAGCGAAAAGCTCAGGTGAAATTAACGTTGCAATTATTCAGCCAAACATCGACGCTTACCAAAAGTATAACTCAAACGGAGCGCAAGCGCAGTTCAATAATATTCTTGAACTTGCAAGTAAAGCTCCTAAAAACACGCAACTATACATCGCACCTGAAACAGCATTAGTTAGAACTATTCATCAGCAGGGTTTGAATAGTAGTAGTGAGGTGATTGCATTGCAGAATTTTTTACGGAGTAAGGGTGGCGGATTATTTATCATTGGTGCTACGACATACGATGGTGTAAGAGGCTATAATTCTGTGCTATATATTGATACTACATCGGTGGAGGTATACCATAAACGTAAATTGGTTTTTGGAGTAGAGATTGTTCCTGAGTGGGTAGAGTCGCTAGTTGGTATGCTCGACCTTGGAGGTTATGTGGGATCTCTTGGTCGCTCTTCAGAATCGGTAGTAGGGAGTATTGATGGTCATAATGTAGGTGCGGTGGTATGCTATGAGAGTATATACGGGGATATGATGACTGAGTGGATTGATAAGGGTGCAGAATTAATGGCAATCATCACCAATGATGGTTGGTGGGGCAACACACCGGGGCATAGACATCACTTCAACTACGCTCGTTTAAGGGCTATTGAGCTTGGTCGTACTATTGTACGCTCGGCAAACACAGGTATATCCGGTGTAATTGATCGCAAGGGTAGCGTTGTCGAGAGGTTAGGTTGGGATGAGCGTGGTGAAATTACAGCGACTGTCCCACTATACAATAGCACGACAACATTCACTAGATGGGGTAATGCAGTAGTTCGCCTCTCGGGTTTAGTATTTGGGTTATGCCTTCTATATTCACTTGCGCTATGGTATAGAAGGAGGGATGAGTTGGAGTAGTAGATGAGATCTATGTAGGGTTTTACAGAATAGTTCGGGTATGTAGATACCTCTACTATTCTGTATTTATT
>CAYJLU010000085.1:0-7397 GCA_964371395.1 uncultured Rikenellaceae bacterium
TCTCACAGTACTAATTTTATATCCCGAAGAATTAATGCGCCTCTAACCAATTCTTTCCTACTCCAATATCAACTGTTAGGGGTACTTTAAGGTCTACTACGCCCTCCATTTGCTCTTGAATTATAGATTTAATCTCCTCAATTTCGGAATTTAAAGTCTCTATGACGATTTCGTCGTGAATCTGGAGCACCATTCTACTTTGTAGCCCTCGTCTCCTAAGTTCACTATGTATTCCAACCATTGCAAGTTTCATAATATCGGCTGCACTGCCCTGAATTGGGGCATTTATAGCATTCCTCTCCGCCAATCCTCGCACTGTACCATTCGAGGAGTTTATATCGGATAGGTAACGTCTACGTCCAAAGATTGTCTCTACATAACCTTGGTTCTTTGCCTTTGATATTGCCTCGTCCATATAACTTTTCACTCCACCATATAGCCCAAAGTAACCATCTATAAGCTCCTTTGCCTCACCTCTGGGTATGGACAGCCTTGAGGCTAGTCCAAATGTTGATATACCATAGATTATACCAAAATTTGCGGTCTTTGCTCT
This sequence comes from uncultured Rikenellaceae bacterium, assembly GCA_964371395.1. Classification (GTDB taxonomy): domain Bacteria; phylum Bacteroidota; class Bacteroidia; order Bacteroidales; family Rikenellaceae; genus Mucinivorans. The sequence goes on from CAYJLU010000085.1 coordinate 554, forward strand.
ACGCCTCTGCTCCGAGGTCACCTCCTGAGCTTCGACCATAAATATCTTAGAGGCAGTAGCAGTATGTATATCTTCGTTATGTATGAATGCCTCGCAGAGTGCTTCGTCGCCACTTAGGTGTGCCATAATCCTGAGTTCGATCTGAGAGTAATCGGCAGCAACTATCGACCAATTATCATTGCGTGCCACAAATGCTCGGCGAATATCTCGCCCCATAGCCTCACGAATAGGAATATTCTGAAGGTTTGGGTTTGAGGAACTTAGGCGACCTGTTGCCGTTGCTGCTTGGTTGAAAGATGTATGTACTCTACCACTCTTCGAGTTAATAAGCTCGGGAAGTGCCTCAACATAGGTTGATAAGAGCTTCTTTATACCTCTATACTCTAATATTTGCTCGACTACTGGATGTTTATCTTTGAGCGATTCGAGGGTTGCCTCATCGGTCTTATACTGTCCCGTTTTGGTCTTCTTTGCCTTATCGTTGAGCTTTAAGTTTTCGAATAGTAGTTCCCCTAGTTGTTTTGGGGAGTTAATATTTATAGTACTACAATTAGAGAGTTCTCTAATTGAACTGTCTATCTCAGAGAGTCTACCATTCAACTTAATGGCTGCCTGATCAAGTATTGTTGTATCAATCTTTACCCCCTCTCGCTCCATATCGCTGAGTACCTTAATTAGTGGTTCTTCTACCTTTGAGTATAGCTCCACTGCGCCACGTTCTTCGAGTTGTGGGCGAAATATATCGTGTAGTGATAGTGTTATATCGGCATCCTCTGCTGCGTATTCAAGTATCTGAGTGGCAGGCACCTGACTCATTAGAAGTTGTTTAGAACCACGACCTATCAGCTCCTCTATGGCTATGGGTTGATACCCCATAAAGTTACGAGCCATCATATCCATAGAGTGTCGACCCTCTGCATCTAAAATATAGTGCATCAGCATAGTATCACGCAACTCTCCATTGACCTCAATACCATAGTTACTAAGTACTCCGATGTCATACTTTAGGTTCTGCCCTACTTTTATAATATTCTCACTTTCAAAGACAATTCTGAGTATCTCTAAATATTTTTTTACCGTATCTGTATTAGTTGGTATCCAATATGCTTCGCTCGATTTCAATGATATGGAGATACCCACTAGTTCGGCTTGCAGGGTATCGAGTGAGGTGGTTTCGGTATCGAATGCAAATATTTTATTGTCTGTAATTCTCTGAACTAAGCTCTGAAGTGCCTCAACACTATCGATTTTAGTATAGTTATGTTCTCTATTTAGAATTGTCTTATAATCAGTAATATCCGTAAAATCACCTCTATTAGGGGTGGCATTAGTCGGTGGAGTATTGTTAATTATAGAGGGGTTATCGAATAGTGAGCCTTGGCTAGCCTCAACTCTCTTTTGTTCACTGTACGAGGTAGTTTGGACTCTCTGTGAGCTACAATTTTCTATACCGATATGTATCTGTTCTGATTCAAGTCGCTGCAAAAAATATCTAAAGTTATGTTCACGGTAAAGTGCTCTGAGTGTGCTGACATCGGGGTTGCATATACGTAAATTTTCAACATCAAACTCAATAGGTACCTCACGGCAAATAGTTGCAAGTACCTTAGATAGTTTCATCTTTTCGGCAGATAACTCTATCTTCTCTTTAGTCTTACCCTTTATGTATTGAATATTTTGAAGTATTCCCTCCACTGAGTGAAACTCCTTTAGTAACTTTGCGGCTCCCTTCTCACCAATGCCTGCAACCCCGGGGATGTTATCGGCTGCATCTCCCGATATTGCTAGAATATCTATCACTTGATTAGGGGTTTCGATAGAAAATTGTTGACAAATTTCGTTTTCGCCCCACACCTCTATTCCTGCGCCTCCCTTTGCGGGTTTGTACATAAATGTACAGTAGTTCACTAGTTGGCCATAGTCCTTATCTGGGGTAACCATATAGGTATCGAATATACCACTCTGTGATGCCTTGAGGCTGAGTGTACCAATTACATCATCTGCCTCATAGCCCTCGACCTCCAGAATAGGAATACACATTGCCCTTAGTATTTCTTTAATAATAGGGGTTGCAAGTACTATATCCTCTGGGGTAGCCTCACGGTTTGCTTTGTATCCATCGAAGATTTTATGGCGAAAGTTACCACCTTTAGGGTCAAATGCAACTCCGAGATACTCGGGCGACTCTCTATCGAGTAGTTCATAGAGGAACTTTACAAAGCCAAAGACTGCCGAGACATTTTGTCCCGATGGGTTGCGCATTGGCGAGGTTACAAAGGCATAGTGAAAGCGATAGATAAGCGCATAGGCATCTATTAGAAATAGTTTTTTTCTCATAGTATAGATTTAGCTTATTATGGGCGATATGTTACATACGAATTTTCAGTCTCATAGAGTTTCAGTTCGCTGAGTTTGACTGACTTTGGTAGGCTTTTTACTATCATTTCATAGAATTCGACCACCATATTTTCGCAAGTTGGTTGATAGTCCACCTCAATAATATTACTCCACTGCTCTGCCATCATTTCCACTAGGGATTCACTTACAGCTCCACGTTTTAGTACTAGTGCGTGGTCATACTTATCTAGAATCACACGCTGAACGACTCTCTTTATCTCCGTAAAATCTATTACCATACCGAGTTTTGGGCTGGTGGTATCCTGTTGAGGTTGCCCCTCTATTGTGACATATAGTTTATATGAGTGCCCGTGAATATTGCGACAAGCGCCATCATAACCGCTAAGGGCGTGCGCCATCTCGAATGTAAATTTGCGTGTAAGTGCTAACATCTGCTACTAATAATATTATAGTGTATATTGAACTTTACTTTTACAGTAAAATCACTACTCAAGGGGCAAAGATAACGAAAAAATTCATATATTTGTTCCTATGAAAGCAGTAGTAGAATGCAAAAACATTGTGCACCAGTACGGAAACATCGAGGTTCTATCTGGGGTAAATCTTAGTATAGAGTGTGCAGAGGTGCTCTCTATTGTGGGCAGGAGTGGTGCTGGTAAGAGCACACTGTTGCAAATTTTGGGTACTCTTCTTACGCCTACCTCGGGCGAGGTGCTATTCGAGGGTCAGTCGATAGCAAAGTTTAGCGATAAACGCCTCTCGCACTTTAGGGCTAATAATATCGGATTTATATTTCAGGAGCACCATCTACTTTCAGAGTTTACTGCCCTTGAGAATGTATTACTTGCTGCTATGGTAGCGGGTCATAGAGGAGGGGCTGTGGAGCGTCGTGCAGTTGAGTTACTCACTAGGCTCGGGCTTGGAGATAGGGTTAGTCATAAGCCTTCGGCACTTTCGGGTGGTGAGAGTCAGCGAGTTGCCGTAGCACGTGCATTGATTAACCAACCGATGGTAGTATTTGCGGACGAGCCAACGGGTAATCTTGATAGTGCATCAAGGGGTGAATTAAATTCTTTGATCTTGGAGTTACGCTCGGAACTCGAACAGACCTTTGTGATAGTTACTCACGAGAGCGATCTTGCGGATATGTGTGATAGAAAGATTACGATGAGTGATGGAAATATTATCTAGCGATCTTCCTATCGTAGAGCTTAAGGGTTTGCTTGAGGAGCTTGTCGATAGATACAACGCACCAGATTTTATAGAGTGTGACCCTATCTCTATTCCGCATCAATTTGAGCGCAAAGAGGATATAGAGATTGCGGGTTTACTAGTATCGCTTATAGCTTGGGGTAATCGCACTATGATACTTAGAAATGGCAACTCTATGGTCGAACGTATGGATCACTCACCATTTGAGTTTTTACGTTGTTCGACCCTTAGCGAGATAAGGGTTGCGAGTCGTGGGTTTGTGCATCGCACTTTCAATGAGGATGATTTTTATGAGATTCTTAGGCTCTTGCAGGTTTTCATCAGGGCGAATGGTTCGATAGGCGATTATTTTGAGGGGAGGTATGGTCAAAGTGGTGATTTACGAGTTGTGTTATCTGAGTTTCGCAGGGATTTTTTCGATGATTTAATCCAGCAGCGCACTGCACGTCATATCTCTTCAATCGATAAGGGTTCGGCTTGCAAGAGGCTCTGTATGTATTTGCGTTGGATGGTACGTAGTGATTGCCGAGGTGTTGATTTTGGTTTATGGGGTTCAATTCCGCCTTCTGCTCTATACATTCCTTTGGATGTGCATAGCGCACGACAGGGGCGTGCTCTTGGTTTACTTAGTCGCAATAGTAATGATTGGAGGGCAGTTGAGGAGCTTACCTCCTCGCTTAGGGTTTTCGATATTGATGACCCAGTGCGTTATGATTTTGCTTTGTTTGGTGTGGGTGTGAACGGGGTTTAGTTTTTTTGCAGAAACATCAAAGAGTTATTCTAGTACAATAGTTTTTCAATATATTTTTGTACTTTTGTTATTTGATAATTTTTCACGAAAAGAGATTTATGGCGAACAGTAATTTGTCAAACGCTAAGAATGCATAGAACGATGAGTTTTACACTCAATATCACGATATAGAGAAGGAGGTTTCAGCGTATCTTGAATACGATGCCGATGTATTCAGGGGCAAGGTAGTGCTATTGCCTTGTGATGACCCTGAGTGGAGTAATTTCACTCGCTATTTTGCTCAAAATTTTGAGCGTCTAGGGCTTAAGAAGCTAATTAGCACGAGTTATGCGCCCGATAGTAAGACATACAAATCAGGTTATCAGCCATCGCTCTTTGAGATGGAAGATGCTCAGTATGATTCAACAAGAACGAACATTAACGGTAAGATTTTCTCTCTGAGTCGAGACAAGACGGGTGATGGTCGCATTGATGTGGAAGATTTGGAGTGGACTTACCTTGAGGGTGATGGTGATTTTCGGAGCAGGGAGATAACGGAACTTCGAGACGAGGCAGATATTATAGTCACTAACCCTCCATTTTCATTATTTAGGGATTTTCTTTCGTGGATTGTCGAGGCAGGGAAACAATTTTTGGTTATCGGCAATATGAATGCAATAACCTACAAGGAGGTTTTTCCGTTGATTCGAGAGAATAGGATGTGGTTAGGTAATGGATTTACAGCAGGGAACGCATTTTTTGCCACGCCATTTGCCGAGAATTATCAAGAAGGGGTTTTTCAAAAAGAAACAGGATTAGTTAAGTTTCGTAACTGTTGTTGGTTTACTAATATAGACCACGGCAAGCGTCATCAGCCGCTATCACTTATGACAATGGCAGATAATATTAAATTTGGTAAGGATAAAAACCTAAGGGAGCGAGGTGAGTATCAAAAGTATGACAATTACGATGCAATAGAGGTGTCACTCACCATAACTATACCAAGTGATTATGAAGGTGTTATGGGTGTCCCTATCTCATTTCTTGATAAATATTGCCCCGAGCAATTTGAAATTCTCGGAATGTCGGCATCTGCTGGATATAATGAGTATATAGTAGGTATTCCGTTTTTAGGTTCAAAAGATGGAAGACCCCTAATTAATAATAAAAACACCTATGCAAGAATATTCATCAAACACAAAAACCCAACGAAATGAAAACAACACTAAGAACTGATATAACTGTTAGAGATATTTGCGATGGGTTTGTCTATAATGAACTTGAGGGCAAAGGGCTATTTGGATTAGCAGGAAAACTTACAATTCAACCCGAATATCAACGAAACTACATATACAACGACGGTATTAAAGATGTAGCGGTGATAGACTCCGTGCTCAAAGAATACCCCCTAGGACTAATATACTTCGTTAAAACTGCTCACGATAAATTTGAAATACTCGATGGACAACAACGTATCACAAGCCTAGGACGCTTTGTAACAGATAAATTTGCTATAAAAGATAATCGAGGGATGCAGCAATATTTCACAGGTCTTGATAAAGAAATACAAGAAAAAATCCTTGATACAAAACTGCTAATATACGAATGTGAGGGAGAAGAAAGCGAAATTAAAGAGTGGTTCAAAACAATCAATATTGCTGGTGTACCCCTAAACCAACAAGAACTCAATAACGCAATATACTCAGGACCTTTCGTAACACTAGCTAAAGAAACCTTTAGTAATAGCCAAAATGCACACCTCCTAAAATGGAAAGCATACATAAAAGGAGATGCAAATAGACAACAGATACTCGAACGTGCCCTTGATTGGGTTAGCCGTGGCAAAATTGATGAGTATATGAGCCTACACCGAAAAGATAACAACATTAACGAACTGAAAAACTACTTCAATTCTGTTATTGATTGGGTATCTGCTACGTTTACAGATGTCGAGAAAGATATGTGTGGACTAGAGTGGGGGCGACTGTATGAAACATACAAAGGGCAAGGCTATAACCCCAAAACAGTCTCTGAAAAAGTACGTGAACTATATGCAGACTCATATGTAAAGAACCGCAAAGGAATATTCGAGTTTATACTCGGCGGGTGTGTTGATTACAAGTTACTCGATGTTCGTGTGTTTGATGAACCCACAAAAAAGAGCGTCTACGCTACCCAAACTAATAGTGCTCAAGAAAAAGGAGTGTCGAACTGCCCTCTTTGCGCTATTGGGCACGAGGCTAATAAATCTAAAATCTGGAAACTCTCAGATATGGATGCCGACCACGTTGCGGCGTGGAGCAAAGGCGGAGCAACAAAACTAAATAATTGTCAAATGCTATGCAAATCGCATAATAGAGCTAAAGGAAATAGATAATCATACAAACTACCCCCCCACTCGGAACTAGTAAAATATAGCTAAGATAATAATTTACAAAAAAATGCTTTGTTAAATTGAAATATTATATTTAACTTTGTACCATCAATATGACACAATACTATCTAACCCGAAAATTCGGTTGGGTGTTTTGTGTCATTTTTTTA
>CAYJLU010000086.1:0-7301 GCA_964371395.1 uncultured Rikenellaceae bacterium
TACAAGGCGACCGATACGGCCAAAACCATTGATACCAATTTTAATCTTTGACATTTTTATAAATTTATTATGTTAATCTTTTCCTGATTTGGATTGTAGTCTCTCTCTTAGTTTTTAATTATTGTAATTCACAAGAGTGACTCGCTTAACAGACTACAAAATTATGGCTTTTTTTGTTCTTCTGCAAACTTTTTTTGCAAAAAATATTAAAAAAAATTATAACTCACTCTAAATGCTAATTTTATGCGCTATCTCAGCTAACTCCTCTGGGCTAAATTCAGCCTTTGCTCGTTTGAAATCTATATCTTCGGCTCCGTTTATAAGTGGGATTAGGTGGACGTGTGCGTGAGGAACCTCTAGTCCTAGCACTACAATAGCTACCCTCTTACACTCTATCTCGCTCTCAATTTTGCGAGCCACTCTCTGTGCAAATAGCATAAGAGATGATAGTCTCTCTGGTTCAAGGTCAAATATCTTATCCACTTCGATTTTAGGAATTACAATAGTATGTCCCTCGACCCTTGGGTTAATATCGAGAAATGCGAGGTTTTCCTCGTCCTCTGCTACCTTGTAGCACGGAATTTCTCCGGAGATGATCTTTGTAAATATACTCATTATATCTCTTTATGTTTTGGTTCTAGTATTGCATTATATATAATAGCTCTTTTGACATTAAATTTCTTTTCTTTTTTCTTATTCTTCTCTACATTTATAGTTTGAGATGAATCCGTCGAAGATTCAACCTCTTCTACAACCTCTTCTCTATTGGCAACGCCCTCTGTGTTAAAGTTAATAGAGTCGTGAAAATGCGCACTCTTCTTGACCTCTTCTAGTGATTCCTCGATGGTGATGTGTGGTATATCTGTATCTATCTCATCCTCAAGGTTCGTTTCCTGAAGTGGCTTCTCGGGCTTAGAATTGGCGGTTTTTTTCTTTTTATTCTCAGCGGCAATCGCACCATAGACTGTTATAGCTCCGCCTATTATTAAATATAAATACTCTTCCATTATCTTAATTATTTTTCTAACATTAACTAATTGCCCCTACCTCTACTCTACTGATTCGCTCTATACCCTTCACTGAGCTAACTTGATCCATTATATCTTTAAGATCTTCGTTATTACGGACATAGAGTGCAATTTTTCCCTCGAAGATACCGTCGTGGCTAGAGAAGCTAACCTCTCGGATATTCACGTCGAGTTGTTCGGAGATAATTTTTGTTACATCAAGTAGTATGCCGATGCGGTCGATTCCACGAACCTCTACTGTTGTGAGGTACGAGAGTATCTTTTCTGACGACCACGAGGCAGCCACAATAGAGTTACCCTGCTGAGCGGATAGGCGTATTGCAATTGGGCATAGCTTCTTATGCACCTCAATGTATCCAGCCTCCTGCTCAAAGCCTATGACCTCGTCGCCCGCAATCGGATGACAACACTCAGCTATGATCATATTCTGTTGATCCTTCTTTGCGTTTTGAGTTCCGTCCGCCTGCCTATTACCTCTAAATGGTTTAACAAATTGGAGTGACCAGTACTTAATGAATTTTTGTTTGGTGTTTGTCTTTAATACTTTATCTAAGTCGTTGAGTTCGATAACCGACGAGCCTAGCATTAGGTAGAATTCAGTTTTACTTGACACACCATAGACGGGCAGTATCTTATGGAATACACGAGCACGTATTGGCACTCCGAGTTCTCGCATCTTTGCCTCGAATATCTCTCGTCCACGCTCAAGGCTCTGCGATTTATTACCCTTGAGTGCTTGTTTAATGTGATATTTAGCTTTAGCTGTAATAACATTATCTAGCCATTCCTTCTGTGGTGTAACACTAGAGGAGGTTATTATCTCAATTTGATCTCCAGCAGATATAGGGGTATAGATTGGCACTAGTTTATAGTTTATCTTAGCTCCTATTGCCGAGGATCCAATCTTCGAGTGAATCTCATAGGCAAAGTCCAGTGCAGTTGAACCCTTAGGCATAGTCTTGCTTTCACCTTTAGGTGTAAAGACCATAATTTCGGAGACTTGCAATCCTAATTTGAAGTTATCAAGAAACTCTACCGCATCCTCTGTTGGGCGATTTAATGCGTGTCTAAGTTGATCTATTAGTGGATCTATTTCGTTATCTAGTTGTGAATTTTGCTTATAGGACCAATGAGCAGCAAAGCCCCTCTCAGCTATATCATCCATACGCTTTGAACGAATCTGAACCTCTGACCATACGCCTCCGGGTCCCATAACAGTACAGTGTAATGCCTCGTAACCGTTAGCTTTTGGTGTAGTAACCCAGTCCCGAATTCTATCCATCTTAGGGCGATATACATCGGTGAGTAGTGAGTATATATGCCAACACTGTGTCTTCTCAGTAAGCCCTTCAACTGGGTTAAAAACGATTCTTATGGCAAACAGATCGTATATTTCACTAAAATCTATCTGCTTAGTCTTTAATTTCTTCCATATCGAATAGACACTCTTCACCCTCGCCGAGATTGTAAAGTCAATACCAGCAGCTTTTAGTTTATCTATGATAGCTGAATTAAAGTCATCTATGTACTCATTGCGTTTAATGCGGGTAAGGTCTAATTTTTCCTCAATTTCGGCATACTCGCTCCTAAATCTAAACTTAAGGGATAGATCCTCTAGTTCGCTTTTAATGGCATAGAGTCCAAGGCGATGCGCAAGGGGTGCAAATAAGTAGATGGTCTCGCTAGCAATTTTCATCTGCTTATGGGGAAGCATCGAGCCTAGCGTACGCATATTATGCAGTCTATCGGCAATCTTAATTAGTATTACCCTGACATCGTCCGATAGAGTGAGCAACATTCGCTTAAAATTTTCGGCTTGCTCAGAACTACGATTATCGAAAACTCCACTTAGTTTGGTCAGTCCATCGACAATCTTTGCTACTTTATCTCCAAAGCGAAAGCTAATATCCTCAAGGGTATAGTCAGTATCCTCGACCACATCGTGCAGTAGTGCTGCTTGTATGGATTTAACTCCTAAGCCCATCTCCTCCACAGCAATACGTGCTACGGCAATTGGGTGCGTAATGTAGGGTTCGCCTGATTTGCGTTTCACCCCACTATGCGCATCACGAGCAAAGTAGAATGCATCACGAATTTTGTCATAATCAGAGGGCTCCTTACACACTCCCTCACACTGAGCCATCAGTCCGTCAAAGAGTTCCTCTACGTATCTATCGTCATTCATATCTTTTATGCCTTACTTTAGTTAAAAGTGATTGTATAGTTGTGACTTATTGCCGCTAATAATAGTGGTTCAACCACTCGTTACTACTCCTGTGTTTCAACGGTTGTTTTTACCTCTTTTGATGCTGGAGCAAGTGCTGCTCTAACCTCTGCTTCTATCTTAACGGCTAGTTCGCTATCTGTTGCCAGACGCTCCTTAACTGCCTCACGCCCTTGACCTATCTTGCCCTCACCATACGAGAACCACGAACCAGCCTTCTTGATAACACCAAGCTCAACTCCTAAGTCGATTATCTCTCCAATCTTAGAGATTCCCTCGCCGTACTCAATATCAAACTCTGCACGCTTAAATGGAGGTGCAACCTTATTCTTAACAATTTTAACTTTGGTTCTATTACCGATTTGATCCTCTCCATCCTTCAGTGCTGTACCTTTACGAACATCTATACGTATAGATGAATAGAACTTCAACGCATTACCACCTGTTGTAGTCTCTGGATTCCCAAACATTACACCAATCTTATCACGAAGCTGATTAATGAATATACAAGTGGTCTTAGTCTTAGATATAGCCGATGTTAGTTTACGGAGTGCCTGTGACATAAGTCTAGCGTGTAGACCCATCTTTGAATCACCCATATCACCCTCAATTTCAGCCTTAGGAGTTAGTGCTGCAACTGAGTCAACCACTACAATATCTATTGCCCCACTACGGATTAGTTGTTCGGCAATCTCTAGTGCTTGCTCCCCATTGTCAGGCTGTGAGATAACCATATTGTCAATATCCACACCTAGTGCCTGCGCATAAGTGCTATCAAATGCGTGCTCGGCATCAATAAAGGCGGCGATACCACCCTGCTTCTGAGCCTCCGCAATGGCGTGAATAGCAAGAGTTGTCTTACCTGAAGATTCTGGGCCATATATCTCAATAATTCGACCCCTTGGATAACCACCTACCCCAAGGGCTAGGTCTATGCCGATAGAACCCGACGGAATAACTGCTACATCCTCGACTGGGCGGTCACTCATACGCATAACTGCACCCTTGCCATAGTCCTTCTCTAGTTTATCCATTGCGGCTTGTAGCACCTTTAGTTTCTCCTCTGCCATAATTGGACGTGGTCCTTCTGTTTTCTTTGCCATAATTCTTTTTACTTGTTAAAGTATATATTTTTTTCTTATTTATCTCCTACTTTATCACTCAAGGATAGTAACCCTTATTTTACAAATATAGTAAAAATTTTCAAACTATCATAACCTAATTTTACCTCTTCGGGCAATCTAGCCTCAACCTGTCGATACAAACCCATTTGATGAGAGATATGAGTGATAATTGTCTCTTTAGGTGCCACTAATCTTGACACCTCTATTGCCTCATCTAAGGTAAAGTGCGATGGATGCTTCTGATGTCTTAGTGCATTAATAACTAACAATTCACACCCCATCATCTTAGCCATAGACTCCTCGGGAATATAGCTAGCATCGGTAATATAGACTACTCCGCCAATACGGTAGCCTAGAATTGGTAGTCGCTGGTGCATCACACGAATTGGAACTATCTCTATTCCATCAATATAGAATGGCTCTTGGTCAATGATTTGAAGGTCAATCTCGGGTACACCCGCATATCTATTCTCGGGGGATACAAACGCATAACTAAAGTCCTTCTTGATAGTCTGTGCAACTCTCTGCTGGCAATATATCCTTATTGCACTGCTCTGAAGATAGTTAAATGCCCTAATATCATCAATACCACCTATATGATCTTTGTGTTCGTGAGTAATAAGAATTGCATCTACACTCTGAACATTTTCCCGTAACATCTGGTATCGAAAATCAGGGCCTGCATCTATAATTATCCGTGTCTGCCTATCTCCTCGTTTAATCTCAAGCATAGCGGAGGTTCTAAGTCGCTTGTCTCGGCTATCCGTAGAGCTACAAACCACACAGGCGCACCCTATTATAGGTACGCCCTGCGATGTTCCGCTACCAAGTAACGTTAATGTTATATCCACCTCTCTTTTCCTTAAATAAAAGCAGATTAATTTAAATTTAATTCAGATTTTATGTCCTCAATTTTACCATTGAGTGATGATACTACATCGCTGTAATCCTCAACACGTGCTAGTTCACCACGAACACTAAAGTAGAACTTAATCTTTGGTTCAGTACCACTAGGTCGAACCGACACGATGGTATCGTCCTGTGTAACAAATTGTAGTACATTTGAGCTAGGTAGATCAATAGCCTCTTGCTTACCATCGACCCACTTCTTTGAAATTAAATAGTCACGTACCTCAACTACACGACTTCCACCCAATTCCTTTGGTGGGTTCTCTCTAAAGTCAGACATCATCTGAGCAATCTCTGCTACACCACTCTGCCCCTTACGGGTAATTGATAGTAGTGACTCTTGGAATAACCCATACTCGACGTATAGCTCCATAAGTAGACCCCAAAGGCTTTTCCCCTCTTCCTTAGCCCACGCTGCACACTCAGCCGCAATAGCTAGCGATGCAACCGCATCCTTATCTCTAACACTATCGCCTACAAGGAATCCAAAACTCTCCTCACCTCCACCAATAAACTGCTTCTTACCCTCATAACGAGCTATCACATCAGCGATAAACTTAAAGCCTGTAAGTACATCAAAGTATTCCACGTCGAACGATTGTGCTATTCGAGCTATCATCTCTGTGGTAACAACAGTCTTAACTACATATTCCTTACCCTTTAGCTTACCGAGTTCTTTCCAGCGACGCAGTAGATAATACGTAAGGATCGAGGCGCATTGATTTCCATTTAGTAGTTGAAGCTCTCCGTTGAAGTCTCGCACCGCAAGTGCTTGACGGTCAGCATCAGGATCTGTCGCCATAACTATATCGGCTTCAATCTCATTGGCCAGATCTACTGCCATTTTAAGTGCTGCTGGTTCCTCTGGATTAGGAGAGTGAACCGTTGGGAAATTTCCGTCGTTTATGTCCTGCTCCTTAACGGTATAGACATTCTCAAATCCATACATCTTTAAAGCGGATGGCACTAAGTGTACACCGGTTCCGTGGATAGGGGTATATACAATCTTCAGGTCATTATGCTTTGCAACTACCGCAGGTGAGAGTGATAGTTCCTTTACCATTTCGAGGTACTTATCATCCATCTCCTTACCAATGATAATGATCTTACCACCGCCTGCTTCAACATCACGCTTTACTTGGTCATTGCTCTCAATTTTATTAACCTCTGCAATGATATTTGTATCGTGAGGAGCCACAACTTGTGCGCCATCATTCCAGTATGCCTTATAGCCATTATACTCTTTAGGATTATGCGATGCGGTGACAACTACTCCACTTTGACACCCTAGCTCACGTATAGTATAGCTAAGTTCGGGAGTAGGGCGTAGCGACTCGAATAGATACACTGTAAATCCATTTGCTGCAAATACCTCGGCTGATGTTTGTGCGTAGAGCGGGCTGTTATTTCGACAATCGTATGCAATAGCCACTTTGATCTCGCCCTCAAACGACATCTTTAGATAGTTAGCAAGACCTTGGGTAGCCATACCTACTGTGTAGATATTTATGCGATTAGTACCCACGCCCATTATGCCTCTAAGCCCACCTGTTCCGAACTCAAGGTTACGGTAGAAACTTTCGGTCAACTCAGTTGGGTTGTTCTCTATCATTTTGGCGATAGCCGCCTTTGTATCTTGGTCGTATGATCCATCGAGCCACTGCTGTGCTCTCTCTAAAATTTCTCTTTCCATATTTATTATTTATTGTGTGTGAAGTAATTAAATTATTGACATAATTAAGGGTACAGTTTATTTAGTGTACACTATCTAATAGACTGACAATATAAAGCGTAAAGATATGTATTTTATTGCAAATTTTAGATAGTTTAACCTATAAAATTTATATTGAGCTTAATACTATGCACAAATCCCTGTGTTGGAGGGCACCGTTTTTCTTCTTTCATTGTACTGCATCACTACTGTGAAATTTCATAGCCCTTGGAAAATGGCGTTAAAATTTTTATAGCAGTTAAAAACAATTACTCTATAAACATTTGTTCCGCAAAATAGTTGGG
>CAYJLU010000087.1:0-7272 GCA_964371395.1 uncultured Rikenellaceae bacterium
ATTTTAAAGATAACTCAAATGACTCTTCAGTCACATACTTTAAGTATGCTCCTTTTAGAGCCCTTAGAGCCATCTTCAAAATTTCATCCACCTATCAACGCTCTTCATAGCAGAGCAAAACATAAGTTTTGCAATGGTCTCTTGCAGTAAGAGATTCTCAATATTTGTAACCAATTTAAAGAAAAGTTTTAGCGATAAAATCGTACTGTTTTACGGTAAAAATAGCTGATTGGTATATTATGTTTTTCTCGTAGTAGTGTTAATAGTACATTTGCTGCTGAAAACTAATATGAACATACAAATGGTTAATTTAAAGAAAATTTTAGTGACTTCATTGGTTCTATGTGTGATGATTTCACAAAGTGCCATAGCGCAGAGTCCCAGCGTAGTAACGCTTAGTTTGGATGACTGCCTAGAGTTTGCAAAGCAGAACAGTATAACACTCCAACAGTCTATTATTTCGATTGAGGATCGTGAAGCTGATAAGCTAAGTGCACAGGGGGCATTCCTGCCAAGCCTTTCTGCATCCATTAATCAGAGTCTTAATGCCAATCCACTAAGTACCCTAGATTCAAAGGCAGTGTACAGTGGTAACTATGGTCTTGACCTCTCGTTGAACCTATATAATGGGGGCAAGAACCGTGCAACTCTATCTCAGAGCGAGATACTAAGCGATATTGCTACCTTAGGTCTATTCGAGTCTGAGAATGTAATCGAGGTTGCCATCACGGAGGTATTTGTTGAGATTCTCTATGCTATGGAACAAATTAAGGTGACCGAGAAGAGTTTGGAGCTTAGTGAGGCGAGTTTCAATCGTGGCAAGTCACTCTATGAGGTAGGTAGTATTAATCAAGCTGACCTAGCGCAATTAGAGAGCGCAGTTGCAAGCGATAACTATACTATAATCAGTGCGCAGTCGACACTAAGTAACCTGTACGTACAACTAAAGCACCTTATGGAGATTTCACAGAGTGTAGAGATTGAGGTAGTATCCCCAGTTATCGACACTGAGCGTTTGATGTCATATATCCCGAGCGTTGATAGCGTATATAGCATAGCGGTGGAGGAGCGACCAGAGATCGAAGCATCATCACTTGCTATTGAATCGGCTAAGTTGGGTGAGACTATCGCAAAGTCAGCGTACATACCCTCACTTGCTCTAACAGCAGGAATCGGGGTTAACCATAATAGTGGTAATAGTTTTACATTCAGCGATCAACTCCGTGAGAACTTTTCCACATCGGTTGGTCTTAGACTATCGGTTCCAATTCTCAATAACAATAAGACTAAGACAGCAGTTCTAAAGTCAGAGAATAATACACGGTCGGCAGAGCTATCGCTTGTAGATGCCCAAAAGAATCTCTATCAGAATATAGAGACACTTCACAACAGAGCCACTAATGCACAGGCACAATACCTAGTTGCAGAGGCAAAACAACGAGCTGTGGAGAAGAGTCTAGAGCTTGTCACAAAGCAATACGACCTTGGAATGAAGAATATTATTGAGTTACTCACCGAGCAGGACAACTTTAGAACCTCATCGCAGGAGTACCTCGTAAATAAGTACCAGTTAGTACTAAATAAAGCACTTCTGGAGTACTACCAAACAGATATTATTAAACTTTAAGCAATAGAAAAAGATATGAAACGAAATAGATTAATCGTAACGCTACTAGTGTTAGCAGCAGGAGCTGGAGCAGCTCTATACTACTTCAGTGATTCAAGCAACGAGGAGGTAGTTGAGTATACCACAGAGGTGGTTGGTCCAAAACGAATTACAAAGAGTGTAACTGCAACAGGTACAGTTGAACCTGTAAATCAAGTTGAAGTTGGTACGCAGGTCTCAGGTATCTTAACGAACCTATATGTAGACTATAACAGTATAGTAAAGAAGGGGCAGGTAATTGCCGAACTCGATAAGAGTACTCTTGTGCTAGACTTAGGTAATAAAGAAAGCGCACTGAGTATAGCAAAGAGTAAGTATGAGTATGAGCTAGCTAATTATACCCGTATTGAGAGGTTACACAAGGATAATCTTGTTGCGGATAGTGAGTACGAAACGGCACTATATAGCTACCAAAGTTCAAAGAATAGCTATGAAAGTGCGAAGAACGACCTGAAGCGTTCACAAACTAATCTAGGTTATGCTACTATTACTTCGCCAATCGATGGAGTGGTGTTGTCAAAGAGTGTTGAAGAGGGTCAAACTGTGGCATCTAGCTTTAATACCCCAACGCTATTTACCATTGCAGCAAACCTCGAAGATATGCAGGTAATTGCAGATGTGGATGAGGCAGATATAGGTAATGTGACTGAGGGGCAGTCTGTGGAATTTACAGTAGATGCTTTCCCTGAGGAGGTATTTCAGGGTATAGTGAGCCAAGTACGTCAGTTAGGGGTAGTGGAGAGTAACGTTGTTACATACGAGGTGGTAATATCAGCTCATAATCCAGAACTTAAGCTAAAGCCGGGACTTACAGCAACTGTTGAAATCTTTACTTTGGATAAGAACGTATCGGTAGCAGTTCCAGTCTCAGCACTGTCATTTAGGATGCCAACATCGGCTCAGAGTGGTGAACATCCAGCAGGTCAGGCACGCCCAGAACGCCCAGTAGATGGTGAACATCCAGCAGGTCAGGCACGCCCAGAACGTCAATCTGGTGATGAAGGTGCGAAGCGAGGAGGTAGTAGAGTAATGGTGAAGAATAATGGAGAGATAGAACCACGAAGAGTAGAGGTAGGTATTACCAATGGTATATTTACCGAGGTTAGCGGACTATCAGTAGGTGATACAGTGGTAACAGGCGTTAGAGTTACATCTACTTCAACCGAAGAGACTACTGGAGAGGTGAGTCCATTTATGCCAAGCCGTCCGGGTGGCGGAGGAAGGAGAATGTAGATATGGGTGCAACAGTAATTGAACTAAAAGGAGTCAAGCGATATTTTGAGGTAGGTGACGAGACTGTAAAGGCACTGCGTAAGATATCGTTTAGTATTGAGGAGGGAGAGTTTGTTACCATAATGGGAACTTCGGGTTGCGGTAAGAGTACACTACTAAATGTATTGGGGTGTCTAGATATGCCGACCGAGGGGGAGTACTATCTCGATGGTGTAGCAATCTCGGGAATGAGTAGAAGCCAGAGAGCAGTACTACGAAATAAGAAGATAGGCTTTGTATTTCAGAACTACAACCTATTGGCAAAGACAACTGCGAAGTCAAATGTAGAGCTACCGCTTATGTACACAAAGGGCGTAGGGGCAAAGGAGCGAGAACGCAGAGCCATTGAGGCACTCACTGCTGTTGGCCTTGCCGATAGGCTAAATCATAAGAGTAATCAGATGAGTGGTGGTCAGATGCAGCGTGTGGCAATAGCACGAGCTTTGGTTAATGACCCAGCGGTGATTCTTGCCGACGAGGCGACAGGTAATCTCGATACGAGAACCTCGTTTGAAATCCTAGTGCTACTTCAGCGACTACACAGTGAAGGTAGAACCATCATATTTGTGACTCACAACCCTGAGATGGCACAGTTCTCAAGTCGTAATATTGTGCTGAGTGATGGTAGAATAAAGAGTGATACTCTAAATAGTAATATCAGTAGTGCATCCGAGGTTCTCGCATCACTACCAATAGCGGAGGATTAGAATATGAATGTAACGAATCTACTAGCCATTGCGTTACGTGCGCTAGGCAATAATAAGATGAGAGCACTTCTTACGATGCTCGGAATTATAATTGGTGTAGCATCGGTAATTACGATGCTTGCCATTGGGCAGGGTTCACAGGCTAGTATAAATGCCTCGATTGCGGAGATGGGCTCTAATATGATTATGATTCAACCGGGAGGGGATAGCCGAGGTGGTGTTATGCGTGATGCAGCCTCGATGCAAACCCTGAAACTCGAAGACTATGAATCACTAAAACTACTTACAGATGACCTTACGTCGGTGAGTCCAGTGGTTTCATCATCAGGTCATTATATCTATGGAGCTAATAACTATCCAGCCTCGATAACTGGTGTAACTTCAGACTATCTCGATATTCGACAGTTGAAGTTGGGTAGTGGAGCAATGTTTTCAGATGATGACATTAATAGTTCTGCAAAGGTATGTGTGTTGGGTAAGACCATTGTGGACAATCTATTCGAGGAGGGCGAGGACCCAATCGGAAAGATAATTCGCTTTAAGAAGATACCATTTCGAGTAATAGGTGTACTAGAGGAGAAGGGATATAATACTATGGGAATGGACCAAGATGAGATTGTACTTGCGCCCTATACCTCTATAATGAAGAGAGTCTTGGCAGTTACCCACCTATCGCAGATATATGCTAGTGCTCAAAGTGAGGACCATACGGAGCAAGCAATAGAATCGATAACTGCAACGCTTCGTGCAAATCACGAACTAACAAATGGTCAGGAAGATGACTTCTCTATCCGTTCACAGGAGGAGTTAGCCTCGATGCTAAATACTACAACTAGTCTAATGACAACTCTACTTGCTTGTGTTGCAGGAATTTCTCTAGTGGTGGGAGGTATCGGTATTATGAATATTATGTATGTGTCGGTCACAGAGCGTACGAAGGAAATTGGTCTTAGAATGTCGGTCGGCGGACGTGGCATTGATATTCTTTCACAGTTCCTAATTGAGGCGGTGTTAATCAGTATTACTGGAGGGATAATCGGTGTGCTGCTAGGTTGTGGAGCATCGTATCTAGTTAAGAACCTAGCAGGCTGGCCAGTGCTTGTTGAGAGTTGGACCATTGCACTTTCATTTGCAGTCTGTACATTTACTGGCGTATTCTTTGGGTGGTATCCTGCTCGAAAAGCAGCTGCACTTAACCCAATAGATGCAATTAGATACGAGTAATTTATTATCTTTGTATAATGGGTTTTCAAAAGAAACAATATAGAGTGGCTACACTCCAGCTAGTAGGCTGGGGTGTAATACTCATAACCACTCTACTGTGGTCTATAAGTGTAGATGCTAAGGCGTATGAAAGATTTGGTGCTATTGTATTTGTAATATCTATATTACCTCTTCTGGCAATCTATCTAATTAACTTCTACTACATTATTCCAAAGTTTTTATTCAACCATAGGCGTGGAGGTTTTATGCTTACAAATACTATTTTGGTAGTTAGTTTGCTACTCTTCTCCTATGTGCTACACACAGAGGTGATACGAGAGTATATTATGCCCGAGTATAACCCTCGACGCAGTGAAAGAAGCTTAATGTTTTTGGTGCGAGATTGTATACTATACATTCTGATGATTGGGCTAGTAACTGCGGTAAGGTTAGTGGGAAGACTTCAACAGAGCGAGGAAGCACTACGTGAGGCAGAGAGCGCAAGGGTGAGAGCGGAACTAGATAATCTTAAGAGTCAAGTTAACCCTCACTTCCTATTGAATACTCTAAATAATATCTATTCGCTAACTGCAATAGACACAGAACGTGCACAAAAGACCATTATCGAACTCAGTAGACTACTAAGGTATGTACTCTATGAGAATCACAGCGATAGGGTGAAATTAAGTGGTGAGGTTAACTTCCTCAAGGATTATATTGAATTGATGCGAATACGATTAAGTTCAAGAGTAAAGTTAGATGTTGAATTTAATGTAGAGCCTAATAGCTCTACTCAGATTGCGCCACTAATATTTATATCGCTTATCGAAAATGCCTTCAAACACGGGGTATCTGCCGATAGAGATAGCTTTATTAGCATAAAATTCGAAGATAAAACTCAGAGTGGCGAGGTAGTGGTATCTATTGTTAATAGCAACAATGCCAAGACTGAAGATGATCGTAGTGGTCACGGTGTAGGGCTGGAGCAGGTGCGCCGCCGCTTGGAGCTGCAATATGCTAACGGCTATGAGTGGGAGATAATAAATAGTAGTGAGATGTATAGTAGTATTTTGAAATTAAAGGTGTAAATGAAGTTAAAGTGTATAGTAGTTGACGATGAGCCACTAGCTTCGTTATTGATAGAGAGCTATGTGGCCAAGACTCCATTTTTGGAACATATGGCAACGTTTTCTAGTGCAGTTGAGGCTGTTCATAGTAGTGATCTAGAGAGTGCTGATTTGATATTTCTAGATATTCAAATGCCAACACTCAGCGGATTAGAATTTAGTCGTATGGTGCCCGAAAGATGCCGTATTATATTTACAACCGCTTTTAATGACTATGCCCTCGATGGGTTTAAAGTTAATGCTATTGATTACCTAGTAAAACCAATAGCGTACAGTGATTTCTTGGCATCAAGTCAACGTGCTTATGATTGGTTTGCGTTAAAACATAGAGCCGAAAAGACTACCTCTGCTGACTCTTCTAAGGATTCAATATATGTGAAATCAGATTACAAACTCATAAGAATTGATCTACATAGATTACTCTATATTGAGGGATTAAAGGACTATGTTAAGTTTGTAATTGAGGGTGAATCTAAACCGATACTCTCGTTAATGAATATTAAGCGTGCTGAGATGCTACTCCCGGAGGATGATTTTCTCAGAGTACACCGTTCCTTTATAGTACGTAAGGATAAGATATCGGTGGTTGAGCGTGGTAGAATCTTATTTGAGGATCAGGCAATACCTGTTGGTGAGACTTATAAGGCTAGTTTTCAAGAGTTTTTAAGTGTGAAGTAATGAATATTTAGAAGTATTGACTTTACTATATACCTTTAATTAATAGATATACGTTAGTAGGTTTTGAGAATATTAAATCCCTAGATTATGATACCACAGGATCCAATCGTGTTATATAGCTATATTAATATGAAACTCAGGGACCACTATGGCTCACTTAGTGAGTTGTGTGAGGACTTGGATATTGATAGGATTGAACTGGAGCAAAAGTTGGCATCAGTGGGGTTTGAGTATAGCGAAGAGAATAATAAATTTTGGTAATTAATACATTAAAGAGATGGCAGATTTTCACGCACACGAGGTGCTAAGAATGATGGAGGGTAACAGTTACAGTGTGGAGTTATTAAGGGCTTCCATAGCTGAGAAATTTGGAAGTGATGCGACGTTTCACACTTGTTCGGCAGAGGGGCTTGATATAGATAGCATTATAAAGTTTTTGGAGGCTAAGGGTAAATTTAAGCCTACAAATGAGGGTTTTACAATGGATATCAACAAGGTTTGCAGCACTTATTAGTGTTCTAGAGAGGTATAATATCTTAGGTTTCACGGTGGAGGTTCAGGGTCGTTTGGCACTTTCATAGGTGTATATTACACTAGAGTAATAAAAAAGGAGTGAGCC
>CAYJLU010000088.1:0-7270 GCA_964371395.1 uncultured Rikenellaceae bacterium
ACCAAAATACTTATGCTGCCTTTTGGCTATAAAGCTATATCTCTCTATTGATACATCTCAGAGTAGTACTTCTCATACTCACCACTGGTGATATTATCCATCCACTCCTGATTTTCGAGGTACCATTTAATCGTCTTTTCGATCCCCTCCTCGAACTGTAACGATGGCTCCCAACCTAACTCTTCCTTCAGGCGAGTAGAATCAATAGCGTATCTTAGGTCGTGCCCTGCTCTATCTTGCACATAGGTGATAAGTCCCAATGAGTGACCCTCTGGGTTGCCTAAAAGCCTATCTGCGGTAGAAATCATAACCTTTATCAGATCGATATTGCGCCATTCATTGAAGCCTCCAATATTGTATGTCTCACCATTCTTTGAGTCGTGGAATACAACATCTATTGCCCTTGCGTGGTCAACAACATATAGCCAATCTCTCACATTATCGCCCTTGCCATAAACTGGCAGAGCTTTGCCGTGGCGAATATTATTGATAAATAGTGGTATTAACTTCTCTGGGAATTGATTTGGCCCATA
The DNA here is from genome assembly GCA_964371395.1 of uncultured Rikenellaceae bacterium. Classification (GTDB taxonomy): domain Bacteria; phylum Bacteroidota; class Bacteroidia; order Bacteroidales; family Rikenellaceae; genus Mucinivorans. The sequence continues at coordinate 534 of CAYJLU010000088.1, forward strand.
ATTATTCGAGCAATTCGTAATCACATAAGGTAGCCCGTAAGTATTACCAAAGGCACGCACAAAGTGATCCGAAGATGCCTTTGATGCTGAATATGGTGACTGCGGATCATACGAGGTTGTCTCTAGGAAGAACTCATCGTCATTATGCAGTGAACCATATACCTCGTCCGTAGAGACGTGATGAAACCTCTTGCCCTCGTAGTTGCCATCCCAATGCTCTTTGGCTGCTTGGAGAAGGGATAGTGTGCCCATAATATTTGTATTGGCAAATGCAAAAGGGTCCTTTATTGAGCGATCAACGTGGCTCTCGGCAGCAAGGTGTATAACACCCTCGATGTTATACTGCTTAAAGAGGTTACGCATTAGAGTAAGGTCACAAATATCGCCCTTTACAAAGGTATAGTTCTCAATGTTCTCAATATCGCTTAGATTGGCAAGATTACCTGCATAGGTTAGTGCGTCAAGGTTTACGATATGGTACTCTGGGTACTTAGTACAGAAAAGGCGTACTACGTGTGAACCTATAAAGCCTGCGCCCCCTGTAATTAAAATGCTCTTCATTATGTTTGTTAAATAAGTTTGTTAATAACCTCTTCGAGAGAGTGCTCCCACTCTGGTATTGAAACGCCAAAAGTCTCAGAAAATTTTCTCTTGCTCATTAAAGAATACTCTGGTCTCTTAGCTGGAGTTGGATACTGCTGGGTTGTGATATGGTCTACTCGGCACTCTACTGCGGCTAGCGCAAATATCTCCTCGGCAAATAACGCCCAATTTGTAGCACCTTCATTCGAGAAGTGATAAAGCCCGTACTTAGGGTTTTCAACTGCCACTATTATAGCCTTTGCAAGGTCGTGAGCTGAAGTAGGAGAACCCCATTGGTCGCTCACCACACCCAGTTCCTCTCTCTGCTGCCCAAGCCTTAACATCGTCTTTACGAAGTTAGCACCATAGATTGAATATAGCCAACTTGTGCGTACGATGATATGTTTAGGATTTTGTGCGGCAAATATCTCACCACTAAGTTTAGTTCTGCCATAGACACTCTGTGGATCCACCATATCGCTTTCACTACGTGGTGTAGGCTCATCTCCCTTAAAGACATAGTCTGTTGAGATATGTAGAAGACCTACTCCTGCCTCTGAGGTAGCCTCCGAAAGATTCTTCACCGCCGTGGCATTTAAAAGCTCTGCTAGATCTTGTTCATTTTCTGCCTTATCCACTGCTGTGTACGCTGCACAGTTTATCACCCAATCAACAGCATTGCCGCTAAGTGCACTTACTATTGCAGGCTTTGAGGTAATATCCAACTCCTGAACATCGGTAAATATAAATCTATGTGGAACAGTTGGCGCAAGCTCTCGTAGACACTCGCCAAGCTGTCCGTTAGCTCCAGTAATTAGTATTGTAAGTTTCTTTGATGCCATTACTTCCAGAGCGTTTGTGGAATGATTTGATTAAATCCCGGGTGTTTCTTATCCTTTTCAGAGATATTTAGATACTTTTCATCTATACCATAGCGTTCAAACTGCCAATCGATATTGAGCACTTGATCGTTCCACATTATACCACCATCACTCTCTGGGTGGTAGTAATCAGTACACTTATACTGAAATTCTGTATTATCCTCAAGTGTTAAGAATCCGTGAGCAAAACGTTCTGGAATCCAAAACATACGCTTATTCTCCGCCGACAGCTCAACAGAGTGAGACGCTCCGTAGGTATAGCTCTCAGGGCGTAGGTCAACGGCTACATCTAACACAGAACCTGCGGTAACCCTAACTAATTTACCTTGAGTGTGTTCCCTCTGAAAGTGCATACCCCTAAGTACTCCTCTACCAGATTTTGAGTGGTTATCCTGTACGAAATCAACATCGATACCGATCTCCAGAAAATCTTGTTTTGAGTAACTCTCCATAAAGAAGCCACGTTTGTCACTATATACTGTTGGCTCCAAAATTAACAATCCCTTTATAGGGGTTTCGATAACTTTAAACTTTGACATATCTTGAATTTTAATGAAGTACTATTTTAATAATTACTGTGTTCTGAGATCATAGTTAAGACTTATAGCAGGTTCTTATATTTTTAATGACTACATAACTAATTATGGCTCTTAAAAAAATAGAAAACCAATACTAACTATTCACCCTAAAGTGATATACAAAACGACATAATACAAAAATAGAAACTATGCTTTATAAATCTATCTCCTCTTGAAAATTTACTTAATCCTACTTATCAAGTACTCACCATATTGATTCTTCTTCATAGGTTCGGCAAGTTCTCTGATCTTCTGGGCATCTATCCACCCCTGCTCATAGGCAATACCTTCGAGACAGGCAACCTTTAATCCCTGACGTTTTTCTATGACCTCAATAAAAGTTGATGCCTCTGAAAGTGAGTCGTGTGTACCTGTATCAAGCCACGCAAAACCTCTACCTAGAAGTTGCACTTTTAACTCTTGATCATTTAGGAATGCTTCATTAACCGTTGTAATTTCGTATTCACCACGAGCTGAAGGGCTGATGCTATGCGCTACATCTACTACCTTGTTAGGGTAAAAATACAGACCTACTACCGCATAATTACTCTTCGGAACACTTGGCTTCTCCTCAATAGAGATTGCCTGACCCTCTGAGTTAAACTCCACAACTCCGTAACGTTCTGGATCACTAACGTGATAGCCAAATACTGTGGCATATCCCTCCTCGGCACTCTGCACAGCCTCTTTTAGCATCTTTGGTAGTCCGTGGCCGTAGAATATATTATCACCTAGTACAAGACAAGCTGCCTGATCGCCAATAAAATCCTTACCAATGGTAAAGGCTTGAGCTAGTCCATCTGGGGATGGTTGTTCGGCATACTCGAACTTCACTCCATAGTCCTCTCCATTACCAAGCAATCTCTTAAAACCGGGCAAATCATAAGGCGTTGATATAATAAGAATCTCACGAATTCCTGCCAACATCAATACTGATATTGGATAGTAAATCATCGGTTTATCGTAGATAGGTAGTAATTGTTTACTCACTCCCTTTGTAATTGGGTATAGCCTTGTTCCACTACCACCCGCTAGTACTATTCCTTTCATCAATCATTAATTTTTAATATACTATGGCCACAAAGATAGTGCTTTTACCGTAAATAATAACAAATATCGATGATTTGTTATTGAATATTAATTTTTTATGTTAATTTTATCGAAATTTAATATGTATAATTAAACCCCTAAAGTAATGAATAACAAAGAAAAGCTGTACCTTGAGGCACTTGAATACCACAAGGGAACTAGACCCGGTAAGATCGAGGTCATACCTTCGAAACCTTACAGTAACCAACACCAACTCTCGCTCGCCTACTCACCCGGCGTAGCAGCACCTTGCCTCGCAATTAAGGAAGATAAACTAAAGGCGTATGACTATACTATCAAGGGTAATTTAGTCGCCGTTATCTCGAATGGAACAGCAGTGCTAGGACTTGGAGATATTGGCGCACAAGCATCCAAACCTGTTATGGAGGGTAAAGGATTACTCTTTAAGGTAATGGCAGATATTGATGTCTTCGACATTGAGGTTGATAGCGATAATATCGATCACTTTATCTCGACTGTCAAGGCAATATCTCCTACTTTTGGAGGTATAAACTTAGAGGATATTAAAGCTCCAGAGTGCTTCGAAATTGAGAGGAGACTACAAGAGGAATTATCTATTCCCGTAATGCACGACGATCAGCACGGAACTGCAATTATATCTTCTGCCGCACTACTCAATGCACTAGAGATTAACGGAAAGAAAATAGATGAGATAAAAATTGTAATTAATGGTGCAGGAGCTGCGGCAATAGCATCGGCTAACCTCTATGTTAAATTGGGCGCAAGGCTCGAAAATATCACTATGTGTGATAGCCGTGGAGTTATATCAATCCATCGCAATGACCTAAATAAGACTAAACTACCATTTGCAACATCTCGTAGTATTACCTCCCTTGCCGAGGCACTGGAGGGAGCAGATATGTTTCTAGGGCTATCGGTTGCCGATATAGTTAGTGCGGATATGGTACGAGCGATGGCAAGTAATCCAATAGTATTTGCACTAGCAAACCCTAATCCAGAGATTTCATATAACGAGGCAATCACCTCAAGGGATGATATAATCTTTGCGACAGGTCGCTCCGACCATCCTAACCAAGTAAATAACGTGCTGGGATTCCCATACATCTTCCGTGGTGCGTTGGATGTTAGAGCCTCGATGATTAACGACCAGATGAAAATCGCTGCTGCATATGCGTTGGCACGTCTGGCAAAGGAAGAGGTTCCGCAGGTTGTAAAGGAGGCGTATAACGATGAAAATATAAAGTTCTCACGTGGATACCTTATACCAAAACCTCTCGATCCTCGCCTTGTGGAGCAAATATCAATAGCTGTGGCAAAGGCTGCCATAGAGTCAGGTGTAGCTCGCCATACTATCGAGGATTGGGATGCGTATGCCAAGGAGTTGAATAAGCGTCATAACGAAGTATTTTGTGTGCGCTGTATGCTATAACTGCTAGAAAATCGCAGCATCTACACACATACAACTCCATTTCTAAAGAGCGTTGAGGGGTGAGTGAAATTTTGAATATCAAAATAGTTTTTTCATTGATAATTTCACCACCCTTCAACGCTCTAAGTAGCGGAGCAAAACATAAGTTTTGCAATGGTATCCTTTTCATTTTACAATTATTATTTGGTTGATAATAGTAAAGCCACTATATTTGTGGTTATCTATGGGAAGACGTTTTATTTTTGCAATAATTATACTGGGGGCTGTTACAACATTAATGGCCAGCGCAACAAAATCGCCAAATAACCAAAACACTATATTGTCTGAGGATAAATATAGCCTTGACAGTATAGATATGCTCTACGTTCAGGAACCTAGAGTTGCTCTTGAACGTCTAGACTCGCTGAGACGTAGGTGTCAGACTAACGGCTGGGGGGATGTTTCGCCTCAACGACTTGAGATGATAACTGCAATAGCATACCGCTACCTAGAGGATCCAGTAAAAACACTTGAGCACTGCTATAAAACCATTGAGATGTGTCCGAATAACAGTCGAGACGAGATTTGGTGGAAATTAATGGCATACGAGTATATATGCAATGAGTACTTAAAGAGCGAAAATTGGTACTACCTCGCCATTAGTGTAGAGAATATGATAGAGCTAGCCAATGAAAACTCTCAGTACAGTTGGACACAATGGTACCGTTCGCTAGGATTAATTATGCAAGGTAGGGTACTATTTTCTCAAGGTAACACTCAGCAGGGTATAGAGCTGATAGAGTATGCCAAGGAGTTAATAGTTGACAATAATTCCGAAGAGAGAGTAGTCTACTACAACCAAATGCAAACAAGTCAAGCACTAGCTGAGTTATACTCTGAGCTTGGAGACTATGCCAAGGGTGTTGAGTATATCAGATATAGACTATCGCTGGCAAGCAATTTCCTAAAAGAGACTGGCAATTTCAATGAATATAAACTTGCTCACGTAAGAGGATATGCTACACTGAGTTGGCTATTCCAACGTATGGCTCAGAAAGATAGTGCTGCGCTGTACTATAATAAAGCTATGGAGATCAGAACTAGTTATCGAGATGGTTATAACGTAATTGAACCTTTAGCTAAATACTTAAGCGAAAGCAAGCAATACAATGAACTAGACAGTCTACTGCTACCCATCCTTAATACTCCAAACCACAATAATTTGATAAATCCATATAAGCGGTCATATACATCAATATACCTCAATGCTCTTAAAGATAGAGGGCTTGAAGCAGATGAATTGATATGGGCACGAAAGTATATTGAATTAACTGACCTACTAAACAAAAAAGAGCATAACAATGCTCAAAAGACATACGAGATTGTACTCAAAAGCAAGGTACAGGAGCAGAGGATAGTTGAACAAGAGGCTGAAAATTATAGAACAAATATTCGATTAGCACTTTTGCTCGTATTTTGTATATTACTACTAATTACCGCACTAATCACAGTATTACTTTGGAAGAGACAGCAAAAGAACAACAAGTTCTTATATAGGCAATCTCAAGAACTCAACGATAACTATCAACGTCTAACAGCATTTATGGCACAGAGTGCTATGGATGAAGCTTCGACAAATAATGCAAAAGAAGATAGCGTTATATTCGAAAAGATTCAGAATTTCTTACTCCATAAGTCTCAATATCTAAATAAGGATATAACATCAAAGAGTGTGCAGGACTATGTTGGAGCTAGCTATGAGGCACTCAACAAGTACTTTGATACACTTGTAGGTATGAGTTGTACTGAGTATATCCTTATGTTACGTTTAGAGTATTCGTGCAAGCTGCTCTGTACTACTAATATGACTATCGATGCAGTAGCTGATGAGTCTGGATTTAACTCATCTAGAACTTTCTATCGCCAATTTAAAAATAGATACAATATATCACCAACAGTATATCGAAAGGTTAATAATAGTAAAGAAAATAATACTCTGCTAGATGGTAGGGATTAAAACAGTAGAATTGTGGTAGATGACTGATGCTACACTCAATAGTATATACAATAATAGTGGAACTATACAACTGTTATGATTTTTTAGGATGAGAAAGAAACACACTAAAAACATTGGCTCTGCAAAGCGGGCAAAACTTCGTTTTTCTTCTTTCATTGTACTAAAGAGCAAAGAGTGAAACGATAAAGAAGTGGGCACAT